>JAICQM010000118.1 GCA_025937875.1 Chloroflexota bacterium | reverse complement strand
GACCTCGATCCCGAGGAGGGTTGCGAATGACGAGCGAGCAGCGCCCGGCTCGTGGCCGGCCGCAGGGCGGCCTCTTGGTGGGCGGCGTGTGGGTGATGGGCATCGGTGCCGTGTTCCTCGTGCGCGAGGCGTTCGGCTGGCCGTGGGGCGAGGCGTGGCCGATGTTCGTCATCCTGGCCGGTGTCGCCGCCTTCATCTCGCAGCTCGTGATGAACAGCGAAGGCCCGGGGCTGTGGGGCCTCGTCTGGCCGCTGGTGACGGCCGGGATCGGCGTGGTGCTGCTGCTCACGACAACCGGGCAGCTCGCCGTCTCCCTGGCGGAGCTCGTCTCGAACGGCTGGCCCTGGCTGCTGGTGGCGTGGGGCGCCTGGAATCTCGTGGCCGCCTTCTGGCCCGGCGGCGACACGGCGACCGAGACCGACCGCACCGATCCCACCGCCTAGGACGCGGCTCCACGGACCGATTTGGATCGGTCAGGCTCAGCGAGCGGTCAGCAGCGGCTCGACGACCTGGCGGATGGCGGTGTCGGTGGCGGCCACCGACCCGGAGCCGTCGATGACCCTGAAGCGCTCCGGCTCGGCGGCCGCGAGCTCCAGGTAGGCGGCGCGGACGCGTTCGAAGAACGCGGCCTCCTCGGTGTCCTCGAAGCGGTTCCACTCGTCGCGGCGGCGCGTGCGCGCCAGGCCGATCTCGACCGGGACGTCGACGAGCAGCGTGAGGTCCGGCTCCAGGCCGCCGGTGGCGAAGGCCTGCAGGCGGCGCATCTCGTCGGCGTCTATGCCGTAGGCGGCGCCCTGGTAGGCGAGCGAGGAGTCGGAGAAGCGCGCCGAGACGACCCATGCCCCGCGCTCCAGCGCGGGGCGGATGAGCCGAGCAACGTGCTGCGCCCGGCCGGCGGCGAAGAGCAGCGCGTCCGCGCGCGGATCGAGGTCGTCGGAGACGTCGCGCAGGTGCAGCACCAGGCGCCGGATCTCGTCGCCGAGCGGCGTCCCGCCCGGCTCGCGGGTCAGGACCGTCGCGACACCCCGTGCCTCGAGCCACCCGGCCAGGTGGCGGGCGGCCGTCGTCTTGCCGCTGCCGTCGGGGCCCTCGACCGTGACGAAACGGCCGCTCACCGCCAGGCGCGGCCGTCGTCGGGGATCAGCTCGACGCGCCGATTGGGCTCAGATCCGCGCGACCGGCTCATCAGGTTGTTGCGCTCGGCCATCTGGTGCTGGAGGCGCCGGATGTAGGCGTTCTGCGGCGTGAGCTCCATCGGGTTGCCGGAGGCGGCGACGAGGCCGATCGCCTCCGCCGTCTCCCGCAGCGCGGCCTCGGAGGGATCGGCCTCCAGGTCGAACAGGGAGGCCAGCATGTTCTCCATCTGGAGCATCGTGTTGGTCTTGAGGACGTAGATCGGCACGCCGTGCGACTCGGCGTCGCGCAGCGCGCCGGGCTTGCGCTTGTAGTAGTTGCGCAGGGTGACGACCGCGTCGGCCTCCTCCAGGTCGCGCGCCACGGTGACCGGCACCGCGAGCTCGCGCACGGCCTGCTCCAGGCGCTTGCGGCTGACGCCGAACGGGAAGACCGCCATCGGCCGATGCGCCCGCGCCTGTCCCGCCGCCGGTCGCGTCGCGCCGACCGAGCGTCCGACCCCGGCGGCGGTGGCGTCGACGTCGGCATCTCGCAGCGCCTGCTCCAGCTGGCGGCGCGGGTCGGAGGTCGGGGTGGCCACGTACCGCTCGTCGCCCGGCGCCGCGTCGCGGTCGGTGCCGCTGATCCGCTCGCCGGGGAGCGGGCGCAGGGCCCGCCCGCCGCCCGAGCGACCGGGGAGCGGCCGCAGGCTGCCGCCGCTCCCGGCGCCGAAGCGACCGCCGGGTGACCCGCCCGATCCACGCGAGAAGTGGCCGAAGCCGCCGGTCGGCTCGACCGGCGCGAAGGCGGGGTTCCCAGCGCCGGACTCGCTGATCCGGTAGTCGTACTTGGTCATCGCCTTCAGCTCGCCCGACTCGTCGCGGAACCGCGACTCCGGCGGGACCATGTGGCCGCGCAGGATGGCGTCGACCGTCTCGGCCACGCTGCGGTGGACGATGACGTTGTCGCGCTCGACGATCTCTACCAGGACGTCGAACGTCGGCGGCGCCTTGCGCTCCAGCACCGTCTTCTGCGTCCCGCGCCGCCGCGCCTCCTCGTCCCCCAGGGTCACCGGCTGGATGCCGCCGACGAGGTCGGACAGGGTCGGGTTGAGCATGAGGTTGTCGAGCGTGTTGCCGTGCGCGGTGCCGACCAGCTGCACGCCACGCTCGGCGATGGTGCGGGCGGCGCCGGCCTCCAGCTCGGTCCCGATCTCGTCGATGACGATGACCTCCGGCATGTGGTTCTCGACCGCCTCGATCATCACCGAGTGCTGCTCGGTGGGGGTCCGGACCTGCATCCGGCGCGCGTCGCCGATGCCGGGATGGGGGATGTCGCCGTCGCCGGCGATCTCGTTGCTGGTGTCGACGATGATCACCCGCTTGCCGAGGTCGTCGGCCAGGACGCGCGCCACCTCGCGCAGCATGGTGGTCTTGCCGACGCCGGGGCGCCCGAGCAGAAGGATGCTCTGCCCGGAATCGACGATGTCGCGGATGATGTCGATCGTGCCGTAGACCGCCCGACCGATGCGGCTCGTGAGCCCGACGACCTTGCCGGCCCGGTTGCGAATGGCGCTGATGCGATGCAGGGTGCGCTCGATGCCGGCACGGTTGTCGTCCCCGAAGGCACCGATGTGGTCCACGACGTGGGCGATGTCGGCCTCGGTGATCTCCCGGTCGAGGAGGTCGATCTCGCCGGTCGTGAAACGTGCCTCGGGGCGCCGCCCGAGGTCCATCACGACCTCCAGCAGGTCCGTCCGGTTGGCGAGCGCGCGCAGGCGCTCGTGGATCTCCGGCGGGAGCGCCTCCATCAGGGCGTCGAGATCGTCCGTGGTCTCGCGGCGTGTCATCGCGTGGTCGCGTGCCTCTTCACTGGCGTGGCTTCAGTGGACGACCGGCACCAGGGCCGGCTGGCGGACCTGCGCCCGCACCTCGCGGACGAGGAGGGTAACGCGACCGATCGACTCGAAGCCGACGGCCGTCGCGGCGTGCAACCCCGCCGATTCATATGTTCGCACCGGCGCGAGGATTCCCGCAGCCGCAGCCTCGCGGGCCGGGCCGTGCAGCACGTCACGCAGGAACTGTGCCCCATCCGCGCCATCGCGGATGAGGAACCGGAGGTAGTGCGGGCCATCGCGACACACGCCGTGCTGGGCCATGGCCGCGGCGCGCTGCTCCCCGGTGAGCAGCCAGGCGCTCGCTTCGGTGAAGTGGAGCAGCGGATTGAGGCTGCTGCGCGGCACGACCGCCTCGTGGCCAGCACCCTCCCAGTCGGCGGCGTGGTAGTCCTCGATGCGGGCGATGGCCGGCGGCGTGGCATGGGTCCACAGGTCGAACAGATGCCACGCGTCGGGGGAGCCGGCCGGGCGGATGGCGGTCGATGCGGCAGCCGGGCTATGGCCTTCGTCGTTGCCCGGCCCTCGGCCGCGGCGCGCGTCGACGAACGAGCGGAGCCATGAGCCCGGTCCGTGGAGAGCCTCCGGCGGCCGGTAGCAGATCTCCTCCTGGGCGTAGGCCATGAACCCGGCCTGCCCGAACAGCTCCAGGTTCTCGCGCACGTCGGCGCAGGCGACGTGGAAACGGGCCACGCCCTCGCGCCCGGCCTCCTCGACCATGGCCGTCAGCAGGTGCCACCGCACTTCCGCCGCCATCTCGCCGTCGTCGGCGTCGAGCTCGATGATCACCCAGTCCGGCCGGTGCGGCTCGCTGATCGCCCGGGCGCTGCCCACCAGCTGGCCGTCCTGCTCGGCCACGAGGTGGACCGATGGCGATCGCAGCGGCAGCCACGACGGGATGAGCGCGCCGAGGCTGATCCGGGGACGGGTGGCATCGGCGGCCGGTACGCCGAGGCTGCGCCGATGCGCCTCGGCCGAGGCGTGGACGCGCCGTGACAGGGCGGCCAGGGCCTGCCGATCGGTGAGGCGGGCGGCGCGGATCGCGCCGGCTGGATCGGTCATTCGGTGACGCCGGCGTCCTTCGACTGGCGGCCGGGGGCCTCGCGGTCGAGCGCCGCAGCCAGGTCGCGGAGCAGGGCATGGATCCGGCGGTCGCCGGTCAGCTCGGGATGGAAGGAGGTGGCGATCACCCGTCCCTGGCGGACCGCCACCGGGTTGCCGTCCGGGTCGCGGGCCAGGACCTCGACCGACGGTCCCAGCTCGCTCAACAGCGGGGCGCGGATGAAGACGCCGTGCAGGTCCGCCGCACCCAGCGCGCCGGGCACATCGGCGGTCCCGACGGCGAGGTCGGCCTCGAAGCTGTCGAGCTGGCGACCGTAGCCGTTGCGCCGGACCTCCACGTCGAGCAGCCGGAAGACCGGCTCGTCGCCGTCGGCGATGCGATCGGCGAGCAGGATCATCCCGGCGCACGTCCCGAGCAGCGGGGCACCGGTGCGGGCGAGGGCGGCGATGGGTCCGCGGAGCCCGTAGGCGTCGATGAGCTTGCGCATCGTGGTCGACTCCCCGCCGGGGAGGATGAGCGCATCGAGGTCGACGAGATCACGCGGCAGGCGCACCTCCACCGGCTCGGCGTCGACCGCCCGGATCGCGGCCACGTGCTCGCGGACGGCGCCCTGGAGGGCGAGCACCCCGATCCGCGGACGGCGGCTATCGGTCATCGGTCCGTCTCGTGTGGACTACCGGGCTACCAGCCGCGAACGGCGAGGCGCTCCTCCGGCGGGATCTCGCCCAGCGACTGACCGCGCATCGGCTCGCCGAGGCCGGCACTGACCTCGGCCAGGATCTCGGGGTTGTCGTAATGGGTGGTGGCCTTGACGATCGCGTGCGCGAACCGCTCCGGGCTCTCCGACTTGAAGATGCCGGAGCCGACGAAGACCGCCTGCGCACCGAGCTGCCGCATGAGGCTCGCGTCGGCGGGCGTCGCGACGCCACCGGCGCTGAAGTTGGGGACCGGGAGCTCGCCGGCCTCGGCGGTGGCCTTGACCACGTCGTACGGCGCGCGCAGCTCCTTGGCGGCGGCGAACAGCTCGTCGGGACGCATCGACTGCAGCTGGCGGATGCCCTTCTGCACGGCCCGCATGTGGCGCACCGCCTCGACGATGTCTCCGGTGCCGGCCTCGCCCTTGGTGCGGATCATGGCCGCCCCCTCACCGATCCGTCGCAGGGCTTCGCCCAGGTCACGGCAGCCGCACACGAACGGCACCGCGAAGGGGTGTTTGTCGATGTGGTGCTCCTCGTCGGCCGGGGTGAGCACCTCCGACTCGTCGATGAAGTCGACCTCCAGCGCCTGGAGGACCTGGGCCTCGGCGAAATGACCGATCCGGCACTTGGCCATGACCGGGATCGTGACCGCGTCCTTGATCTCGTTGATGAGCTTGGGGTCGCTCATGCGCGCCACGCCGCCGAACTTGCGGATATCGGAGGGCACGCGCTCGAGGGCCATGACCGCGACCGCCCCCGCCTCCTCGGCGATCTTGGCCTGGTCGGCGGTCACGACGTCCATGATCACGCCGCCGGCGAGCATCCGCGCCAGGCCGACCTTGGTGGCCCACGTACTGCGTTCGATGGTGGTCATCTCGGGTTGAATCCTTCACACGTTGCGCCGGCGCCGAGCGTGGCTGCCCGCGGACGGCACATTCTACCGCCAGCCACGGCCAGCCTCCGGGCGGGCGTCCTGGCTTGACCCATATATCGGTCGTTTCTGGCACGTGCCTCGGTTCGTGCTGCGTTGGACCGATATATCGGTCGCTATCCCGCACGGGGCCCGCGCCGGGGCGGCGTTCGTGCGCAACAGTGACCGATATATCGGCCATGCGCCGCATCAAGGGTCCGTTGCCCGCATGTGACCGATCTATCGGTCACGGGTCGGGCTCCCCGCGCTCGATGCGCGGGGCGGAGAAGAGTGCCACGGGGGTGGGGGCGGGTGGCCCTCGGATGCTCCCTCGCGCCTACCCTGCCCATGTGCGCCGGGCCGCACGTAACTACGAGGCAGAGGCTGAATTGGGGCCATCGGTGGCCGCAATGTGCGGCAGAGCGCACACCGTGGGGCGCCTGAGCCGCGAAAGGGGGCTTGCTTCGTAGTTGGATGCGCCGGGGCGCACACGGGATGAGCGAATCACCACGACGTGCGCCGGGGCGCACCCGAAGCACGGGCGTGAAGCGCAGGACGAGCGGCGGCACAACGGTCGATCTCGGGCTAGAATCCG
>JAICQM010000092.1 GCA_025937875.1 Chloroflexota bacterium | reverse complement strand
TCGCGCTCATAGCGCTGCCGCGTCTCCTCCAGCAGGCGCAGGGCCACCGCGCGCACCGCCCATTCGCGGGCCAGCGCGGCGGCCCGGCCCGCGACCGAGGCCAGCTCCTGGCGCCGCGCACCGAGCTCCGCGCCCTGCTCCAGGCGGGCCAGCTCGGAGCGGAGCTCGCCGGCACGCGTGCTCAGCTCGTGCGCCGCGGCGTCCAGCTCGGCGACCCGCCGCGCCGCCTCGTCGCGCTCCACCTGGAGCGTGGCCGGGTCCGAGATTGCGGCGGATGCGAGCAGGTCGGGGAGCCGTCCCTCCCCACCCGCGATCCCGGCCAGGCGGGCGCGGAGCTCGCGGGCCCGCGCGTGGAGCTCGCGCCGCTCCGTCGCCGCGCGCGCCCGAGCGCGCAGCGTCGCCACGGCCGGCGCGTCGTGCGCCGCGAGGAGGGCGTCGAGGCCGGCGGCCGCGGCCGCCGCGCGATCGGCGAGTGGGCCCCGGCGCCGCTCCGCATCAGCCCGCTCGGCAGCGAGGCTGCGGCGGCGCTCCGCGGCGGAGCGCGCGCCGGCCAGGGACTCGCCCAGGGCGATGACGGTGGCGTCGCGGAGGCCCTCGCGTGCGGCGGGACGGCCCAGGCGGACGAGGAGGGCATCGACGCGCTCGGCAAAGGCATGGCTTGCGACCGTCGCCGCGTCACAGCGCGCACGGGCGCTCGCCGCCACCGCGGCGGCACGGCGAGCGACCGGGACCAGGTCGAGGACGGCCCGCGCTGCCTCGGGACTGCAGCCGGTGGGGAGCCGATGGCCTGCAACCCACGCCTCCCATGCTCGGCGCTCCACGTCGGCGGCCGCCATGGCGGTTGTCAGCTCCCGCTCCGCCGCAGCCAGGCGGCTCGCGCGCGTGCCCTCAGCCTCGCGGCTCCGATCCCCTGCGGCGATCGTGGCGGCGGCCAACGCCAGGGCGTCGTCGGCGCGGCGAATCGCCGTGGCATCCGCATCCGGGGGCAGGCCGGCGGCGGCGAGCAGATCGCCCTCGTGCTGCTCACCGAAACGCCGCGGGGTCGAACTCGGGCGGATGAACGACGCGGCGGTGCCAGCCGCCGCGACGCCGGCCACGATCCCGGCCAGCGCGCCGGGGAGGAGCCCGGCCAGGAGGCCCACCGCGGTGCCAACCAGCGCCGCCGCCGCCAGCGCGGCGGCGAGGATGATGGCCCAACGCGGCACGCCGCCCGGCGCGGCCGCCAGCTCGCGCCGCATCCGCAGCTCGGTGAGCTGCCGCAGCGCCGCACGTCGGTCCGCGACAGTGGCCGCATCCAGGCCCTCGTCGGCGGGATCGGCAGCCGGCAGCGCCTCGCGGAGGGATTCGACGCGGGCGTTGAGGCGCTGCCGCTCCACCTCACGGGCCGTGAGCCGCGCCTCGGCGTCGCGCGTGGCCTGAATGGCGGGCACCGAGTCGTCGAGGTCCAGCAGCCATGCCGGCGCCCCACCGGCTCGACGCGCCACCTCGGCCAGCTCGGCGTCGGCGAGATCGATCGCCGCGCGCAGCTCGGGGAGCTCCCGTGCCCGGGCCGCCTCGAGCGGCCGCTCCCCGACGAGGGCCTCGATCTCCGCCGCCTCGGCCAGCAGCGCCTCGTCGACCGTCGTCTCGGCCAGCCGGGTGACGAGCGCCGATACGGCCGAGTCGTGCGCGGCCAGCGCCTCGGCCGCCGCGTCGCGGGCGGTCTCGAGCGTCACCAGCTCGGCCTCGATGCCGGCCGGCAGCGTGTCCAGCGCGGCGTCACCGGCGGCCAGGTCAGCCTCGAGCGCCGCGAGCTCCGCGGCGGGGACCTGGGCCTCGACCAGGCGGCCCGCGCGCGCGGCGGTCTCGGCGGCCTCGTGACGCTCGGCATCGATGCGCTGCCGGTCGCCGCCGACTGCCGCCAGCGCGCGATGCAGCTCCTCGTAGCGCGCCGGCTGGGTCTCGAGCTCGGCAATCTGCGCACGCAGCTCCTCGATGCGGGCGACCAGCCGGTTCAGCTCCTGGTTCCGACCCTGCGGCCGGAAGATCGCCTCCTGGCGCTGGCGGAGCTGACGCTCCAGGTCAGCGGCACTCATGCCTCCGAGGCCGCTCCCAGCGCCGTAGATTCGGCTGCGGACCCCCTCACCGGAGAGCGAGTCCATCGACTGCAGCTCCCCGAGGCCGAAGGCGAAGACCTTGGTGAACAGCTCGCGGTCGGCCCCGGCAAGCAGGCGATCCAGGGTCTCCTGGCCGCCGGTGTTGCCGTTCGGCGCGCGCACCGTCAGTGAGCCGGTGCCGCCACGCTCGCCGTGGCGTTCGACCAGCCAGCGCTCCCCGGCGGCGGTGACCAGGCTCAGCCGGCCCCCGCGACGGCCCCCGGCCAGGGCCGGGTACCAGGCCCGGCCCTCGCGGGTCGACTCGAATCCGAACAGCAGCGCGCGGACGGCGTTGAGCAGCGTGGTCTTGCCGGCCTCGTTGGCACCGACGACGACGGTCAGACCGGCGGGGAGGTTCCAGAGGGCCCCGGCGAAGCGGCCGAACCCGTCGAGCTCGATCCGCTCGATCCGCACTACGACTCCTCCGTCGCGAGCAGCAGGTCGACCCCGATCGCCTCCGCCTCGTCGAGCACGGCGCCGAAGAGCTCCTCGTTCGATGGCCGGGCGGCGCCGAGGTGGCGTCGGCCGCGCGGCCACTCGTCGAAGACCGGGCGCAGGGCGCTGTCGAGAACCTCGCGCCACGCGTCGTGGGCCTCGGGGTCCGTCCCGCGGTCGGCGCGTCGCGCGGCCTCGACAGTCCGCAGGAAGTCGCCGGCGAAATCGGGCACCGCGCGGCGAGCCGCCAGGTCGACGGCGGGACGCGTGGTGTCGACCAGCGACTCCAGCCAGGCGAAGGGCGGGGCCGTCGCGAGCTCGTCATTCGCGATGCGCCGCAGGTCGTCGAGATAGCCGACGCGGCGCAACGTCGGATGCATCGGTCCGCGCCCGACCAGGCGCAGGCGCAGGAGGAGCGAGCGGCCGTCGGCCGCGTCTGCCGCATCGGTCAGGCGCGAGCGCACGGCGGCCACGAGCGCTTCGTCGTCCTCGAGCCCGGCGATGTCGAGGTCGACGCTCGTCCAGCGCACGACGTCACAGGCTCGGAACTCGGCGCTCGCGCGGCCGGCGGCATCGACGCCGACCAGCCATGCTCCGCGGGCGCCCATCTCTCCCGGATCGCGGCCCTGGGGGTTGCCGCAGTAGACGGCCAGCGTCCCGTCCGTGGTGACGATGCCCGGCTGGTGGATGTGGCCGAGGGCCCAGTAGTCGATGCCGCTGGCGCGCAGGTCGTCGACCGAGCACGGGGCGTAGTTGCCATGCCCGGGGCGGTCACCGACGTTGGCATGCAGGAGGCCGATGGCGTATGGCTCGTCGCCACGGCGGAAGCCGGCGGCCAGGTTCTCGGTGACCGCCGCGCTGCCGTACGAGCGGCCGTGGATGCGCGCGATCTCCCGGCCGTCGCGGAGGACCGGCGCCGACGCTCCCGCCTCGGTGCCGAAGCGGTGGACGCGATCCGAAAACGTCAGCGACGGCGCCCAGGAGACACCGTCGAGCGGATCGTGGTTGCCGTGCACGACGTAGCTGCCGATGCCGGCCGCCGCGAGCTCGCCCAACCCGTCGCGGAACCGGGTCTGCCCGAGAAGCGTGGGGCTGCTGCGCTCGAAAACGTCACCCGCGACGACCACGAAATCGACGCGCTCGGCGATGGCGAGCCGCACCACGTTCCGCCACGCATCGGTCGTGGCATCGCGCAGCAGGGCAAGGATCTCGGGGGTGGCCTCACCCCGGAGGCCGGTCACCGGTGAGTCGAGGTGCAGGTCCCCGGTGTGCAGAAAGCGAAACGGCTGGACGGACGGCACGGCCCGCCAAGCCTAGCCGATGGGTCGTGACAGCTCGGGCGTCACGACGCCGGCACCAGAGGTGGCGACGCCCACCCCGGCGTCCGGGATGGGCGTCGTCGCGAGGCGCGTCCTTGGCGCGAACGCGCCGTGCTTCAGGCGACTCGGCGGCCGCTCAGCAGCTGCACCACCAGCACGATCAGCGCGATCACCAGCAGGATGTGGATGAGCGCCCCGACCGATGGCAGGGCGATGAAGCCGACCAGCCAGAGGACGAGCAGGATGACGATGATGGTCCAAAGCATGAGCTGAGCTCCTGTCCGCGACGTTTCTTGATCTGTTGAGCCCATCGGGCCGGTTCGGTGCTTCCGCACGCCGCGTGCCAGACCCCTCGGCGAGCGAGCGATTCCCGCCTCGGACGGGTGGTCGGCTCAGGCGACGTCGCGCTCGCGGATGACCTGCGCCACGAGGAGCACGGCGGCGGCCACCAGGAGCAGGTTGACGAGCGGTCCCATGCTCAGGAGCAGGCCCGCCAGCCACAGCACGAGCAGGACGGCGACGGCGACCCACAGCATCAGGCCGGCCCCACGAGGAGCGCCATCAGGCCCAGCACGCCCAGGACAAGGGCCAGCAGGAGCAGCGTGATGCCCACCGCGAGCGCTGCCGTCGGGGGCCCACCGGACTCCCTCACGCTGCCAGCGCCTCGAGGATGAGCCCCACGTGCTCGTCGGGCTTGACCTTCGGCAGGACGTGCTCGACCGTACCGTCCGGACCGACGATGAAGCTCGTTCGTTCGTTGCCGAAGTACGTGCGCCCGTAGCGCGACTTCTCGATCCAGACGCCGAACGCCTCGGCCGCCCGGTGCCCTTCGTCGGAGAGGAGGCGATAGGGCAGGGCGTATTTGTCGCGGAACTTCACGTGGCTCCGCACGCTGTCCGGCGAGACGCCAAAGACCTCGACGCCCGTGCCGGTGACGGCCGCGAACGAATCGCGAAGGCTGCAGGCCTGGGTCGTGCACCCCGGCGTGTCGTCCTTGGGGTAGAAGTAGAGGACGTAGCGCCGACCGCGCAACGCGGCGTCGGACACGACACTGCCATCGTCGGCGGTCATCTCGAAGGCGGGCACGGTGTCCCCCACCGCAGGACGGGTCATGTCGGGCGAGTCTAGCCGCTGTCCGCGGGCCGCGCTTCGAGCGAGATGAGCACCGGCGGCAGCTCACGCGGGACGAGGCGCACCGCCAGGTCCCGTGCGACCTGCCCGATGGTGCCGTCATCGGCCTCGGCCAGGTCGTGACCGGCTCCCGGCACGACGGTCAGCCCCGGCTCGTTGCCGGCGTCACGCAGGGCCGTCGCCAGCAGGTCCGACTCATCGGGGTCGACCCAGGCATCGCCCGCACCGTGAACCAGCGTCACCGACCGATGCAGCATCGTCGCCAGCGCCATGCCCGGCGTGTCGAAGGCCTGCCGCCAGGCCGCCAGACCGATGCGCGCCGCACCATCGAGGAGCGGCAGCTCCATTCCCGGCTCGTGCCGCGCGGCACGCTCGATGAGCTCCTCGGCGTGGCGGTCGAACGCGGCCACGAACGGGTGCTGCCGGTCGGTGCCGGTCCGCTCCCGCTCCGCCGCCCCCCGACGCAGGACGTCACGCGCCGAACGGGCCGGTGCGCCCACCAGGGTCAGTGCGGACAGCACCGGGTCCCCGATCGCCACGCTCAGGGCCAGCAGCGCCCCCTCGCCGTGCGCCGCGATGCCGCAGCGGCGCAGGTCGAGCTGTGTGCGGCCGCGCATGGCGGCGATCGCATCCCGCGCGTCGTCGATGCGAGCGAACAGGTCGCTGCCCGCCCACTCCCCGTCGGAGGCGCCGCAGCCGCGGGCGTCGTAGCGGAACGAGGCCACGCCGACCTCCGCCAGCGCGGCGGCCAGCCTCCGGAGGAGCCCCGGGTCGCCGGGCGTGGCATCCGCGAACCACCCCGGATGCTGCTGACGGTCGAACGCCCCGTCGCGGTCGCGCGGCCCGAACGACGCGAGCAGCAGGACCCACGGAACGCGGTCGGCGGCGGTGTCGGGCAGGACGAGCTCACCGGCGAGCGTCAGCTGACCGGCGCTGAATCGCACCTCCTCGGGGCGGGGCATGGGCCGAGGGTACACTCGCGACGCATGGCACTCCCCGCCGCCCGCTTCGCCCCCGAGCCACAGCCGGTCCCCTTCAGCGGGGACCCGGCGGCGGCCCTGCCGGCCACGGCCGAGGTCGTCGTCGTCGGCGCGGGCATGGTCGGTGCATCGGCCGCGCTGCGCCTCGCGCAGGCCGGGATGCGGCCGCTGGTGATCGAGGCCAACGCACCCGCGTTCGGTGCCTCCGGGCGGCTGGCCGGCATGGCCCTCGCCGGCCTGGGCGGCCACTTCCCGCGGGTCACCCGCCTGGCCCAGGCCTCGGGAGCGCGGTCGATCCTCGACTACACGACCCGCTCGCTGGACCTGCTGCGCGCGCTCGAGGCGGAGCTCCCGGGCGGCATCGAGTGGCAGGGCGTCGGCTCCGTCGACCTGGCGCTGACCCAGGAGGAGGAGCGGCACGTGCGCCACATGGCGGAGATCCAGGCCGCAGAGGGGCTCGCGGTCGAGGTCGTCACGTCGGACGCGCTGCGGGACCTGGCCCCGGGCGTCGACGCGACCACGGTCCGGGCCGCGAAGTGGACGCCCGGCGACGGGACCGTCAACCCGTTCCGCCTCGTGTATCGGTCGCTCGAGGCGGCCATGCAGCTCGGTGCGCAGGTCGTCACCGGCGTCCGCGTCGAGGAGCTGCTCGTCCGCGGCGGCCGCGCCGCCGGCGTGCGGACCTCGCACGGGGACGTTGCGGCCGGATCGGTCTTGATGGCGACCAACGCCTGGACCCCGGCGCTCGTGCCCTGGGTGCGGCAGGCCGTGACGCCGATCCGCGAGCACATCATCGTCACCGAGCCGGTCGACCTGGCGCTGGGCCACGGCTTCGAGACCAACCAGTGCAACGAGTACTGGCGCCAGATGCGGACGGGCGAGGTGCTCATCGGTGGGTACGCCGTCGCCGACGACGAGATGGGCATCGGCTCGTACTCGATGACCGTCCGCCCGCAGGTCCCGCCGCTGCTGGCGCACCTGCTGGGCCAGCTCCATCCGAAGCTGCGGGACGTGCGGGTCGTCCGGACCTGGGCCGGGCTGCTCGACTTCGCGGCGCTCGAGATCCCGCTCGCCGGACCGCTGTGCACCGACGACGGCACGATCGTTCCCGGCGCCTTCCTGGCGTGCGGCATCACCGGCCACGGGCTGCCCTACGCGCCGATCCTCGGCCTGCTCCTCGCCGAGCTCATCGCCGACGGCGCCGCGCGCACACTCTCCCTCGACCCCTTCGACCCGCGCCGCTACGCCGGCCAGGCGCATGCGCCCACCTGGCTCGCCCCGTTCCAGGGCGTTGTTCCCGCCTGATCCCGGTTTCGAGGGTCCTTCAACCCACGGTGTGCGGCTCGGCGCATGGATTGCCACCAAACGGGCACCAAGAATCGGCCCTGCCTCGTAGTTTGCGTGCGCTCCATCGCATGGGTCGTGGCCTGTCAGCACCTCTTCGTGGACCACGAGCGTTCACGACACACGGCTCGTGGAGCACGAGCCGGTGCTGAC
>JAICQM010000214.1 GCA_025937875.1 Chloroflexota bacterium | reverse complement strand
CCGCCGCCGCCACCGCCGCCGGGGCCGCCTGGAACATGACGAGAAACGAATCACCCTGCGTGCCACGCTCGACCCCGCCGTGGGTGCCGAAGGCGCGGCGCAGCACCTCGTTGTGCCGTTCCAGGAGTCGCGTGAACTCGGCCGGTCCGACGTCCGCGACGAGGCGCGTGGACCCCTCGATGTCGGAGAAGAGGAACGTGACGGTGCCGCTCGGGAGACTGGTCACCGCCGGATCATGAGCCCTGCCGCGACCCCTGCCAAGAGTCCAGCCGATCGGCGGCTCGAACCAGGTAGCGTGGGACGCGCGCCCGATACGCCGAATACTCGACGCCGAACCGCTCGGCAAGCCGCACCTCCTCCGCCCGCACCTCTCGGTGGAGCATGCGGATGGCGACCGCCGCCGTTGCCGCCAGCCAGGCGGAGCGGCAGAGGACCGCCGTCCCCACCACGCCCGCCGACCAGCCGAGGTACATCGGGTTGCGGCTCACCGCGAACGCGCCACGCGTGACGAGCTCTGACGCGCGCTCGACATCGGCATCGCCGGCCGAGGCGATCGCCCACCCAGCCAGGCCCATGCCACCGGCGACCATCGGTCCACCAACGCCGAACCGCAGCCATCCTGGCAGGGGCAGGCGCAGGGGCACGAGCCAGTGGAGCATGGCTGCGGCGCCCAGGGCGGCGAGGTGCAGCTCGGGAATCGGCACGTTGGACCATCGCCACCGCATGGAGGTCGTCGGTCCTAGCCGCTGCTGCGGGCGTCGATGACCTGGAGCAGCTCGTGGGCGGCGAGCTCGATCTCCTTGTGCCGCCACTCCGCGGCCCGGAAATGACAGGCGATGATCCCCGACCGATGCACACGCCGGAAGTCGCCGAAGACGAAGCCGTAGCGAGCCTTCGTCTCATCGGTCGCGCCGTCGGTCAGGCCAAGGTGCCAGGCCGCGTATTCGTCCCAGGAGTGGCGCTCGAGGAACGCGTTCTCGTCATCGGCCCGGGGCTGAGCCTCGCCCCAGTCGCTGTCGAGGACGTACTGGCGTGCCTCGATGAGCTTGCGGGCGTGGGCGACGGCCCTGCGGTTGACGGTGTAGGTGGCCATGCGGATCAGTATGGGCCGATGCGGCCCGGCTTCCTATCGGATGCTCACCGGGTGACCGCTATCCATGATCCCAGCGCGCCGCCCCTTGACCCTCACGTAACGTGAGCCTGTAGCGTGCCGGGCATGAATGAAACGACCACGCCCGCCCACTCGCAGGACGAGCCACCGACGCTCGGCGAGCACGGCGGCTATCCCATCTATCCCATGCCGGCCTTCGTCTCCCTCGCGGCCCGCGACCTGGGCGCCACGGTCCGCTTCTTCACCGAGGCGCTGGACTTCGGCGTCATGTTCTCCGGCCCCGAAATCGACGGCGTACCGATGCTGGTGCATCTGCGCCGCGCGCGATACCAGGACGTCCTGGTGCGGCAGGGCCCTGGCGGGCAGCCGTCGCCCGCGCTGGTCGTGGCGTTCGCCGCGACCGATGCGGCGGCGATTGATGCCCTCCAGCGGCGCGTCGAGGCCGCCGGCGGCACGATCGTCAGCGCGGCTGCCGACACACCGTGGAGCACGCACGAGCTGACGGTCGCCGATCCGGATGGCCATCGGTTCACGTTCACCGCCCGGGGCGCGGCTCACGAGCTGCGCGACTTCGACGCGACGATGGAGGAGGTCGCCGACCGGCTCCGTACCTAGCGCCGCGCCTCGGCCATGGCGGCGTCGAAGCGGGGGAGCGCCGCCTCGACCATGGCGTCGGAGGCGGTGAGGCTGACCCGGAACCAGCCCGGCACCTCGACGATGCTCCCCGGCAGCACCAGGATCCGGTGCCGGGCCAGCAGAGCCGTGAAGGCCGCGTCGTCGTCGATCGGGGAGCGGGCCATCGTGTAGAACGTGCCCTCCGGCATCGTGGCCTCGTACCCCATCTCGCGCAGGGCCGGGATCATCCGGTCCCGCCGCCGCTCCAGCGCTCCGATGTCGATCGACAGGCGCTCCAGGTCCTCCAGCGCATGCTGGAGCAGGGCGTTGGGCCAGGCATAGCCGGTCGCCGCCTGCTGCACGAAGATCTCGTCCCGCAGCTCGGCGCGCTCCGGGAGGGTGGGCGGGACGGTCAGGAAGCCGATCCGCTGGCCCGGCGCCAGGAGCGTCTTGCCGTACGAGTAGGTGACCATCGTGTGCGGGTAGAGCTCGGCCGCGCTATGCGCCACGCGGCCGTCGAACACGATCCGGTTGTACGGCTCGTCCGACAGGATCCAGATCGGATGACCGATGCGCTCGGAGGCATCGGTCAGGACATCCGCCAGCGCCTGGAGCGATTCGGTGGTGTACACCCGCCCCGACGGGTTGTGCGGGCTGTTGACCAGCACCGCGCGGGTCTTCGGACCGATGGCGGCCGCGATGCGGTCGACGTCGAGGTCGAACGCCGGCGGGTCGAGCTTCACGCGGACCGGCTCGCCGCCGGCGGCGAGGATGAGCAGCTCGTAGAAGAACCACGGCGGGGAGAGGAAGACGACCTCGTCGCCGGGCTCCACCAGCGTGCGCAGCGCCACCGCGATGGCCGAGAAGCCGCCGTTCGTCATCGCGATGTCGGCCGGGTCCCAGTCCAGGCCGGTCCGGGCGCTGAGGGTCGCGGCCACGGTGCGCTGCGAGGCGGGCTCGGACAGCTTGTAGGCGAACCAGTCCTTGTCGAGCGGCTCGACGTGGCGGCGGAGCGCGTCGACGTACCCGGGGAGCGGCATCTCCTGCGGATTGCCGACCGCGAAGTTGGCGACGTCGGGCTCGCCGTTGAGCGTGGCGAATGTGCCGTTGAAGAAGTCGATGAAGGCGGCGACGCTCTGCCGCATGCGGCCCCTCAGCGTCGGGGCGGAGGTGGTCATCGGTGGCCTG
>JAICQM010000278.1 GCA_025937875.1 Chloroflexota bacterium | reverse complement strand
GCGCTACTACCGCGCCCGCGATGCGCTCAACCTGCCCGCGCCGCTACAGGAGCACCTGCCCCTGGTGATCGGCGGCGGCGGCGAGCGCCGGACGCTGCGGATCGTGGCGCGCTACGCCGACGCGTGCAACGTCGGCGGCGGCTTCGAGAACGTGAAGCGCAAGGACGAGATCCTGCGCCGGCACTGCGAGGAGGTCGGGCGCGACGAGCGAGAGATCGAGCGCACCGCCGGGGTCGGGGTCTGCATCATCCGCGACGACCCGGCCGAGGCACAGCGCGTCCTGGAGGCGACGTTCACCGCCAACGGCCGGGCGCGGACGTGGGAGAACCAGCTGGTCGGCACGCCGGAGCAGGTCGCCGAGAAGCTGCGTCCCTACCTGGGGATCGGCTTCCGCCACTTCACCGTCGGGTTCCCGGCCCCCTACGACGCTGAGTCGATGGAGCGCCTGGTGACCGAGGTCCGCCCCATGCTCGACGCGGCCGGCTGACGCCATGAGGGTCGCGCTCCTCGCCGGCGGCACCGGGGGCGCCAAGCTGGCCGACGGCTTTGCCCGCGTCCTTGCCCCGGGTGAGCTGAGCGTCATCGTCAACGTGGCCGACGACACCGAGCTTCACGGCCTGCGCGTCAGTCCTGACATCGACAGCGTCCTCTACACCCTGGCCGGCCTGCTCGACCGCACGACCGGGTGGGGTGTGGCCGGCGACACGCGCACGGCGCTGGGCATGCTCGAGCGCCTGGGGGCGGAGCGCACGTGGTTCCAGATCGGGGATGCCGATCTCGCGACGCACGTGCGGCGCACCCAGCTCATCCGAGACGGAGCGTCGCTGACCGATGCCACCGCGGCCATGGCGGCCGCGCTGGGGATCACCGCCCGCATCCTGCCCGCCAGCGACGACCGCCTGCGCACCATGCTGCAGACCGATGCCGGCGAGCTCGACTTCCAGGATTACTTCGTCGGGCATCGCCAGGAGCCGGAGGTGCGCGGCGTGCGCCTCGATGGCCTCGACGCCGCACGGCCCACCCCGGCGGCGCTTGCCGCCCTGGCCGAGGCGGACCTGGTGGTCATCGGTCCATCCAACCCGGTCGTCAGCATCGGTCCGATCCTGGCCCTGTCCGGCATGCGCGAGGCGGTGGCGGCCTCCGGCGCGATGGCCGTCAGCCCCATCGTGGCGGGACGGGCCCTGAAGGGGCCGGCCGACCGGATGCTCGCCTCGCTGGGAGAGGAGGTCACGGCGGTTGGCGTCGCGCGCCGCTATGCCGGCATCGTGCGTGCCTTCGTCCTCGACGCGGCCGACGCGGCGCTCGCTTCCGAGGTGGCGGCGCTGGGCCTCGAGCCGCGCGTCCTTCCGACCGTCATGCGCAGCGACGCCGATCGCGATGCGCTCGCCACGGCCCTGATCCAGGGGGGCGGTATCCTCAACCGGTGACCCGCATCATCGTCCCGCACCGCGGACTGGCGGAGGCCAAGACGCGCCTGGCGCCGGTCCTCGACCCCGCGGATCGGCTGGCCCTCGCGCGTGACCTGCTGGAGCACGTGATCGAGGTGACGCGGCAGGCGGTGGACGACGTCGTGGTCATCAG
>JAICQM010000195.1 GCA_025937875.1 Chloroflexota bacterium | reverse complement strand
GCGACACCGCCCCCACGTCTCTCGGATACAGGCGTCACCACCTCCCAGGCCACGTCGAGCGTGCTCCCGGTGTTGGCCCTGTCGGGCATTGCCATGCTGGCCGGGCTCTGGGTGGCGCTCGCGCATGGGCGGCGCCGCGCGTAACTACGGCACTGAACGCGCCCTCGTGTCCCTTGAACCAGTCGGAAACGCCAACGATGCCGCGTTAGTGCCCTGATTCTTGACTCATCGGCTGACGTGCAGGCAATTGAGGGTCAGGCCGCTGAGCGTCGCGGCCGACGCCCATCAGCGTGTCCTGCGTGCTGGCGGCGTCGCCGGGCCACCGGTAAGCGCCTCGCGCTCCGCAATTGCGCCAAACGCCTCGAGCTCACCGCGAAAGCTGCCTCGCGACGAGCCGGTGGCGAAGAGGCGCGCGGAGATCGATGAGATGAGCCCCTGCGTCTTCAGCACCTGGACGAGTCGCGTCCCGCCGCCTTCGTCGTCGAACGTCGCCAGACTCTCCCCTCGCAGCACCCAGTTGCCGAAGCGGGTGCGGATGCGTTCCGGCGGCTCGACCTCCAGGACCTCGGTCCGGCTGCGCATGGGTCCGAACCAGACGGTGTAGCGAGTGCCGGCTTGCTCGACCGGCCCGGTCACGTCGGTGACGCGCGTCACGCCACCCACCCATTCGCTCATGCGGTCGAGATCGGTCCAGAGCGCAAAGACCCGCTGGCGCGGGGCGTCCACATGGATCGAGAACCGATATTCCGCCATCTACGGCTCGCGCACGTTCATCGGACTGCTCGAGGATGGCAGAACGCGCCCGGCTTTGCCACGCCAACCGCGGGACCCCCACCGGTGAACTGGTGCATTGAGGCGGTTGGTCTGTATGCTCCGCGACACGATGCCCGGGCAATCCATCTCTGGGTCACGGGCCATCGCTGTCGCGGCCGCCGTGGTCATGCTCGCGCTGGCGATGGTATCGGTCGCCTACCGTCTTACGGCGACGTCGGATGGAACGCGCCCCGGTTACGTCACCACTTCGCTGAGCCCGACCGGCCTCACGGTTTCGCTGCTTCCGGGCGCGGACACTCCCCTCGCCGATCGCGACCAAATCGTAGCGGTCGAAGGGGTCCCGCTCGGGGATTGGCTGCTCGCCGGCCGACAGGAACCGAGGCCTGCCGCCGACGGTACGGTCGGCTACGAGATCCGACGGAACGGTTCGAACGTCGAGATCGGGGTGCCGCTGCGTCCCTACCCGCTCGGCGCGGTGCTCCTCGAGTCGTGGGGGACGTTGCTCTTCTGCGCGGCGACGCTCGCGGTGGCAGCCTACGTCTACGCCCGGCGGCCCCGAGCTCCCGGCGCGATCCCACTGCTTCTCATCGGCAGCGGCCTGGTCGGCAGCACCATTCCGTGGCTGCTCGGCTTCCAGGCCGTGGACATCACACGGGGCAGCGGGTTCTGGCTCTGGCTGGCCGGGGCGTTCGCCGCATATGCAGTGTTCTGGAGCGCAACCCTCCATTTCGCGCTCACGTTCCCACGGCGGCTGCGCGGCGTTCGTCGCAGCACCATCGGCGCGGTGTACCTGGTGCCGATAGTCCTCATGACGGCTTGGATCGCCATCGGCACCGCATTCTCGGGCAGCTTGCTCGCGTCGCTCAGCGCGGCAACGACGCTTCAGCTGGCGATGGTGCTGGTCATCACCATCGCCACCATCGGATGCATCGTGGTGCAGTACCGAAGCGCCGCCGAGCCGCGCGTGCGCCAACAGGTCCGATGGACGGCCTGGGGTGCGGGCATGGCGCTGACCCTGGGCACCGCGGGGTGGTTCCTTCCGGAACTCGTGACGGGAAGCCCGATCCTGCCCTGGAACGCGGTGGGCCTGAGTGGCCTCCCCTTCCCCGTGGCCGTTGGGATCGCTGTCCTCCGACATCGGCTCTTCGACATCGATGTCGTCATCAACCGCACCCTGGTGTACGGCGGACTGACCGCGGCCGTCATCGCGGTCTACGTCACGACGGCCGCCTTCCTCGGGAGCCTGGTCCCCAGCGAGGGATCGTTCGCGACCTCGCTGCTGGCCACCGGCGTGGCGGCCCTCGCCGCGCTGCCGGTTCGGGACCGCCTGCAACGGGCGGTCAATCGCCTCATGTATGGTGACCGGGACGAGCCCTACCGGGCGATCACCAGCCTCGCCGAGCGGCTCGGCGCCTCCCTCACGACCGAGGAGATCCTGCCGACCGTCGTAGCGACGGTGGCGAGTGCCCTGCGGCTGCCGTACGTCGCCATCGAGCTGGGCAGCGACCAGGCTACGACGATCGCCGCCGCCACGGGCGACGCCGACGAGCGCGAGCTGGTGCGGGTGCCGCTCGTCGACCAGGGCGAGACGATCGGTGAGCTCATCGTCGCCCCACGCTCCCCCGGCGAGGGCTTCAGCGGCGCCGATCGGCAGCTGCTCGCCGGGCTGGCGCACGAGGCAGGACGGGCCGCTCGATCCGTCCGTCTGATTGCGGAGGTGGAGCGCTCGCGCCGCCAGATCGTGTCGGCCCGGGAAGAGGAGCGGCGCCGGCTGCGCCGAGACCTGCATGATGGCCTGGGTCCGACGGTCGCCGGCGCGCGCCTGAAGGTGGAAGCGGCGCGCAGCGTGGCCGGCAGTCGTCCGCAGGATGCGGCCTCATTACTCGGTGAGCTGGATACAGACCTTGCCGGCCTGCTGGAGGAAGTGCGACGCATCTCGCGCGGGCTGCGGCCACCGGCCCTCGATGAGCTGGGGCTGATGCCGGCGCTGCGCGCCCAGGCGACCAACCTGACCGTGGACGGTGGGCTGGAGCTGCGCGTCGAGGGTCCGCGGGAGCTGCCCCCGCTGCCGGCAGCCGTGGAGGCCGCGGCGTACTGGATCGCGCTCGAGGCGATGACCAACGTCGGCCGCCACAGCGAAGCGACCCACTGCCTGGTGCGTGTCCGGCTCGGCGATGCGCTTGACGTGGAGGTCGAGGACGACGGCGTCGGGATTCGGCCCGGAACGCCGCGTGGCGTGGGGCTCACCGCGATGCACGAGCGCGCCACGGAGGTCGGTGGCACGTTCGCCGTGGAGCCGCGGGCAGACGCCGCCGGCACGAAAGTCGTCGCGCATCTGCCGCTTCCAGCGTCGGGCGCCGTATGAAGGGCCCGTTCCGAGTCGTCATCGCCGACGACCACCCGGTGTATCGCGACGGGCTGCGGGTCACTCTCGACGGTTGGGACAAGGCGACGCTCGTCGGCGAGGCCAGCGACGGCGAGGAGGTGGTCGCCCTCGCCGCGCGCCTGCACCCGGACGTGGTGGTCATGGACGTTCAGATGCCGGGACGCTCTGGTGTCGATGCGACTCGCGCCATCGTGGCCAGGAGCCCGTCAACCGCGGTGCTGGTCTTGACGATGTTCGAGGAG
>JAICQM010000260.1 GCA_025937875.1 Chloroflexota bacterium | reverse complement strand
GTTGACGCTGAACGACTTCGGCCAGCGGTAGAGCTGCGCGTTGAGCGCCGCGAGGACGTCCTGCGAGACCGATGTCACCGGCTCCGCCGCCTCCTCACGGGCCAGGGCCTCGTCACCACGGTCCAGCTCGTCCTCCGGCTCACGCTTGCGGAGCGAGGACTGCGCCGCGCTGAGCTCCTTGGCGACCGCCTTGGCGTCGGCGGCCGCATCCTCGGCGGTCACGACGCCTGCCGCCACCAGCTGGTCGCGGTACAGGTCGCGGGCAGGCGGGTGAGCGGCGATCGCGGCCGCCATCAGCGGCTGGGTATAGGCCGGCTCGTCGCCCTCGTTGTGCCCGTAGCGGCGGTAGCCGACGAGGTCGATGACGACGTCGTTCCGGAATCGCTCGCGGTACATGACCGCCAGCCGGGCGGCGGCCAGGCAGGCCTCGGGGTCGTCGGCGTTGACGTGGATGATCGGTGCGTCGAAGCCCTTGGCAAGGTCGGAGGAGTAGTCGGTCGAGCGGCCCTCGTCGGGCCCGGTGGTGAAGCCGACCTGGTTGTTGGTGATGAGGTGGATCGTGCCGCCGGTGGCATAGCCGGCGAGTCGCGACAGGTTGAACGTCTCGGCCACCACGCCCTGGGCCGCGAAGGCGGCATCGCCGTGGAGCAGCACCGGCAGCACGCGGGCGTGGTCGACGCTGGCAACCGGGGTCGATCGGTCCGTCTGTCGCGCGCGCGCACGCCCCTCGACCACCGGGTTGACCGCCTCGAGGTGGCTCGGGTTCGGGTTGAGGGCAACGTGCACGACCTGGCCGTCGGCGGTGGTGACCTGGCCCTCAGCCCCCAGGTGGTACTTCACGTCGTCCAGGCCGCCCTTGGGCGCCAGGGGATCGGTTGCCTTGCCGGCCTCGAACTCGGACAGGATGGCCTCCAGGCTGACGCCCACGATGTGGCGGAGCACGTTGAGACGCCCGCGGTGCGCCATACCGATGACGACGTCCCGCGCCCCGGTCACTGCCACGTCGCGGATGATCAGGTCGAGCATCGGCACGATGGCGTCCAGGCCCTCGATGCTGAAGCGCTTCTGGCCCAGGTACGCCTTGTGGAGGAAGCGCTCGAGGCCGTCGATCCGGGTCAGGCGCGCCAGCAGCTGCCTCCGCGCCTCGTCATCCATCTGCGGCCGATGCTCGCCCGACTCGATCACGTGGCGCAGCCACACGCGCTGCTCGTGGCTGGCGATGTGCTCGACCTCGTACGCGATGGTGCCGCAGTACGTGGCGTGCAGGTGGGGCAGCGCCTCGGCCAGCGTGGTGCCTGGGACGTAGATCCGCATCAGCTCGGCCGGGATGCGGGCCATGTTCTCCTCGTTGAGGCCCAGTGGCGCGGGGTCGAGGGCCGGGTCACCGGGCGGCTCGGCGCCCAGGGGATCGAGGCGCGCCGCCATATGCCCGAAGTGGCGGTAGGCCTTGACCAAAGCCATGCCGGCCGCCACTGCCTTCAGGTCGTCGTAGGCCGCGGGCTCCGCGCTGGCGGTCGCGGCGGCCGGTGGCGGCGCCGGCACGGAGGGTGGGATGCTGACCTTCAGGGCGCCGAAGACGTCGGGGTAGAACGTGTCGTCGCCGCGGAGGGACGCATCGACGGTGCGCAGGAAGATCCCCGACTCGGCGCCCTGGATGATGCGGTGGTCGTAGGTCGAGGAGATGGTCATCAGCCGCTGCTCCCCCACGCCGCGGATGGTGCCGGTGGCGACGATCGTGCCCTGCTTGGGCATGAGCCGCGGGACCGATGCCGCCGTGCCCAGCGTCCCGGGATTGGTGAGGGTGATGGTCGCGCCGGTCATGTCGTCCATCGACAGCTTGTTGCTGCGTGCCTTGTCGACCAGCTCCTCGTAGCG
>JAICQM010000076.1 GCA_025937875.1 Chloroflexota bacterium | reverse complement strand
GTGTCGACCGACCGTCCGCCATCGACGGCGGTCACCGAGCATCCGGATCCGAGGTGCGCGACGACGAGGCGCAGCTCTTCCGGCGAGCGGCCGAGGAGCTCCGCGCTGCGCCGCGTTGCCCAGGCCACCGAGATGCCATGGAAGCCGAAACGCCGGATGCCGCGACTCGCCACCCAGTCCGCTGGCAGCGGATAGCGCCACGCCTCTTCTGACAGGGTGGCGTGAAAGGCGGTGTCGAAGCAGGCGATGTGGGGAAGGGCAGGCAGCACGTCGCGGCCGGCCCGCATCACGGCCGCAGCGCGCCGGTTGTGGAGCGGGGCCAGCACGTCGAGCCGCTCCACCGCCGCCAGGAGTTGATCGTCGACACGAGTCGGTACCCGGTACGCCTCGCCGCCGTGGACGACGCGATAGCCGACCGCATCGGCGCCGCTCGGAAGCTGCGTGATCGCCGTGCGCAGCACGGCCCGGGCGTCTGCCTGGCCGGTTGGCCACTCGACCGTGACGCCATCTGCCTGGCCGGGCAGCCCGACGAGCGAGGCCTTCAGCGTGCTGGACCCTGGGTTGATGACAAGGACGCGCATCCCGCGGCTCAGCCGGGCCAGGTCCAGTCCCGGATCGCCGGGTCATCCTCGCCGTGAGCCCGCGTGTACGCCCGCGCCGCCACCCGCGCATCGTGCATCTCCTGTCGCAGGCCGCCGGCGCGGTCGGCGAGGCCGGGGACGCGGTCGATGACGTCGATCACGAGGTGGAATCGGTCCAGGTCGTTGAGCATCACCATGTCGAAGGGGGTCGTGGTCGTGCCCTCCTCCTTGTAGCCGCGGACATGGAGGTTGGGATGGTTCGTGCGCCGGTAGGTCAGCCGATGGATCAGCCACGGATAGCCGTGGTAGGCGAAGACGATCGGTCGATCGGTCGTGAACAGGGCGTCGAACGCGGCATGCGTCAGGCCATGTGGATGCTCCCGGTCGTCCTGCAGCCGCATCAGGTCGATCACGTTCACGACACGGACCTTCAACTCGGGCAGCCGATGCCGCAGGATGTCGGCCGCGGCCAGTGTCTCGAGGGTCGGGATATCCCCCGCACAGGCGAGCACGACGTCCGGCTCGCCGCCAGCGTCGGTGCCGGCCCATTGCCAGATGCCGATGCCGCGCGTGGCGTGCAGCACCGCCTCGTCCATGGAGAGCCAGTTGGCGCTCATCTGCTTGCCAGCGACGATGACGTTGACATAGTCCCGGCTACGGAGGCAGTGGTCGGCGACGCTGAGGAGCGAGTTGGCGTCGGGTGGCAGATACACCCGGATGACCTCCGCCTTCTTGTTCACGACGTGGTCGATGAAGCCGGGGTCCTGGTGGCTGAAGCCGTTGTGGTCCTGGCGCCAGACGTGGCTCGATAGGAGGTAGTTGAGCGAGGCGATCGGCCGCCGCCACGGGATCTCGCGCGTCGTCTTCAGCCACTTCGCGTGCTGGTTGAACATCGAGTCGATGATGTGGATGAACGCCTCGTAGCAGTTGAAGAGGCCGTGGCGACCCGTCAGCAGGTAGCCCTCCAGCCACCCCTGGCAGGTGTGCTCGGAGAGGATCTCGAGGACGCGGCCATCGGGAGCGAGGTGCTCGTCGGTGGGGAGGATCTCGGCCGACCAGGCCTTGTCGGTCGCCTCGTACACCGCCTGCAGGCGGTTGGATGCCGTCTCGTCGGGCCCGAAGAGGCGGAACGTCCGCGGATTCAGCCGGATGACCTCGCGCAGGAACGCGCCCAGCACCTTCGTCGCCTCCGACGCGCTGCCACCGGGGCGCTCGACGGCGACCGCAAAATCGCGGAAGTCGGGCAGGCGCAGGTCGCGCAGCAGCAGGCCACCGTTGGCATGCGGGCTGGCGCTCATCCGGCGATCGCCACGTGGCGCCATGGCCGCGAGCTCGGACCGCAGCGCGCCCGCGCCGTCGAACAGCTCCTGTGGCCGATAGCTGCGCAGCCAATCCTCGAGGAGCGCCAGGTGCGACGGGTTGTCCCGCACGTCGGACATCGGCACCTGGTGCGAGCGCCAGGTGTCCTCGACCGGCAGGCCATCGACCTCCTCCGGGCCGGTCCAGCCCTTCGGCGTGCGCAGGACGATCATCGGCCATCGCGGCCGTTCCTCCGGCGACGTGCCCGTCCGCGCCGCGGCCTGGATCGTACCGATCTCGTCGAGGGCCGCGTCCAGCGCCGTCGCCATCTGGCGATGGACGTCGGCGGGATCGTCGCCGCTGACCTCGTGCACGGCGTGGCCGAAGCCCTCGAGCATCGATCGCAGCTCGGCAGCCGGGATGCGGGCCAGGACGGTTGGATTGGCGATCTTGTAGCCGTTGAGGTGCAGAATCGGCAGCACGGCACCGTCACGGGACGGGTCGACCCACTTGTTGGCGTGCCAGCTGGCGGCGAGCGGCCCGGTTTCGGCCTCACCGTCGCCGATGACGCAGGCGACGAGCAGGTCGGGGTTGTCGAACGCGGCGCCGTAGGCGTGCGAGAGCGCGTAGCCCAGCTCGCCACCCTCGTGGATGGAGCCCGGCGTCTCAGGTGCCACGTGGCTGGGAATGCCGCCGGGGAAGCTGAACTGGCGGAACAGGCGTCGCATCCCATCGGCATCGGGGGAGATGGCCGGATAGATCTCGCTGTAGGTGCCCTCGAGGTAGGCGTTGGCCACCAGCCCGGGACCACCGTGCCCAGGCCCGGCGACGTAGATCGCCTGCAGGTCACGGTCGCGTATCACGCGATTGAGATGCGCGTAGACGAGGTTGAGGCCCGGCACCGTGCCGAAATGGCCGAGCAGGCGCGGCTTGATCTGCTCCGGTGCCAGCGGCTCGCGCAGCAGCGGGTTGTCGAGGAGGTAGATCTGGCCGACGCTGAGGTAGTTGGCGGCACGCCAGTAGGCATCGATCCGGTCGAGCTCCGCCCGGGCGATCTCCGGCCTGGGTTCGGCGGCGCTGGGTGTCATCGCGCTCTCTGGTTGCGAGATGTTCAGCCTACCAGCCTGTCGCGCCCGCGCCCCCGCGCGGGTCCGCCCTGCCCTGCGCGACCGCCCGCGCGCTCATGGCCGTTCCGAGCCGTGGGCTCGCGCCACGCCGCCAGCCATGAGATAGCCGCCGAAGGCAACTGTCCACAGCATGGCCGGGAATACGATCATCCGTTCCGCGCCACCGTGGCCGATGGAACCGAAGATCGCCGCATTGCCCGCGTCGCCGAGGACCATGATGGCCACGTAGACCGTGCCGACGACGCCTGCCGCGACCGAGACCAGCCGCATCGGCCCGCGAACGAGTGGGGCCGTCGCGAGCGCCTCCAGGTTGAAGAAGACGAATCCGACGAGCGCGAACATGGCGTGAGGGCCCCCCACGTCGAGGGGAACCAGCCCTGCCCCGATGGCGCCGGCACCCGCGAGCAGGTACAGGCCGAGGACCCTGGCGCGGCGGTGGGCGCGGTACAGCAGGAGGCCGGCGCCGCTGTTCAGCGCGCCGACGACGATCAGCAGCCCGTTGAAGATGGCGGCCGTCTCGTCGATGACGCCCAGATCACTGATGGCAGCGGCGTGGAAGTCGTATCCGGGCGCGATCGATGCGGCCAGCATCGACACCGTCAGGAACGCGACCCCGACGAGGAAGAGCATCGCGCCCGGGATGATGAGCGCCGCGTCAGCCTGCCCGTCCAAGGCGGCGCGTTGCCGGGCGACGCCGGGGGCAGATGGACTCTGGGCAACCATGACGTGACCTCGACACACGCGACGGGGTTGGATCAGTCTCTCGCTCAGCCCGTTGCCGGCAGGTGCTCGAACGAGGCGCCGTGGTGCAACTGCGGCTGGCGAGCGGCCGGGCGGACGCTGGCGTAGATGCGCGCGATGACGACCAGGCTGCCCGCGCCGGCGAGGCCGAACACGATGAGCGGCGGCAGCTGGAGGACGCCGTTGACGATCGAGGCCGAGATTATCATGGCCGCGATGGCCGTGGTCATCGTCACGAATGTCACCGAGAACGCGGCGGCGGCGACCATGCCCACCGAGTGGCGGCGCAGGGCGCCGATCGCCACGACCATGGCGATGGGGACGACAAGCCCGAGGTCGAGCGCCTGGACCGTCATGGTGGTCTCACCGTGGAGCACGGGGGTCTCGGCCGCCAGGCCCTCGGCGATGCGACCGATCCACATCACCGTGAGCAGCAGCGCCATCCCGATGTTGAGGCCGGCGAAGCTGCGGCGCGGGAACCGCTCGTCGAACCGATCGCGGATGCCGGCATCGGCGATGAGGGCCCCTACCGCGATGATGCCGAGCAGGCTCGCCCCGTACACGACGATGAACAGCGGGAACATCGGGCCGAATGCCCAGGTCACCGCGTATTCGATGTGCATGTAGAGGAAATAGCCGAGCATCCCGGCGGCGAGCAGGTAGCCGCGGAACGATCCGCGGGCGACAAGGACCGAGGCGACCAAGAGGAGCGGCACCGCCACGATGAGCGTGAACGCATCCCAGCCGACGCCCTCTGCCACCAGCTGCCGCGAGCTGCCGGCGTACACGCCGCCAACGGCGACCTCGTAGCGTTCACCCACCGCGCTGGTCGCGGGTGCGAACATCCCGTCGCCCCGTGCGAAGACGCCGAGGGCTGCAGCCACGCCGCCGGCCACACCGACGAAGGCGCACAGCGCCGCAATGAGCGCGCGTGCTCGATTTGTCATCTCATCACCTCTGAATCAGGCCTGGTCATCCACATCGAATTCAACACCGATCGGGACCTGGGACCGAGGGCCGTCCGGCACGTGCGTGAGGGACGTTTGGCGCGATGTCGCCGAGATGTCAGGCCGCGGTGAGCACGCCCTTCGATGCATCGAACCACCACGCGCGCCGGCCGCTGAGGAGCGGTGCGATGCCGTGGCCGGACAGGAACGCGACCTTGCTCCACACCTCTGCCCAGGCCGGATCGGCGTGGACGACCGTGACCGATGTCCAGATCGGGTCGGCGGGGGCAAGGGTGGTCGGATCGATGAGGTGATGCCGCAGGTGTCCTGACGGATCGCGCCACGCCCGAACGGCGATCGAGGTGGTGGCAACCGCCTCGTCGGTCAGCTCGAGGGTGAGCAGTGGCGAGCGTTCTCCGGACGGATCCTCGATCCCGACGATCCAGGGCCGGTCGAGCGGCCCGGCACCTGCGGCCAGTACGTCGCCGCCGGCGCTCAGCAGAAACCGATCATGTCCGGCCTCCCGCAGGGCTGCGGCCGCCCAGCGCAGGGCGAGCCCCTTGCCGATGCCTCCCAGGTCGACTGGGGCCATCACCCGGGCGATACGGGGTCGCAGACCGAGCACGAGCCACCTGTCGTGCGGTGCCAGGGCCAGGGGCGAGGCCGGCAGTTCGACCCCGGCGCGCTCGCCCGCGGCCTCCAGTGCCCCGATGATCCGGGGGTCGAACTGGCCGCGCGAGATCCGGAACGCGCGCCACGCCGTCGCGAGGGCCCGAGCCAGCATGGGCGGTACCCGCACGGCGCGATTCGTTGCCACCGCGCGGTTCAGGCGGCTCAGCGCGCTGCCGGACGAGAAGCGCGTGAGATCTCGGTCGGCACGGCCGAAGACGGCCTGAACGTCGCCCCAGGCGGCATCGGCCTCGAGATCGCAGGTGCCCGGAAGGGTCAGCCGCAGCGGTGAACCCATGGCGCGACCTTCGCGGACGGTGGTCTTCATGGGTCAATGACCGGAGGCGCTGGTCGTATCGCTCATGAGCAGCAGCCGGGCCGCCGCCTCGATCCCGGCCTGGGTCAGGCACCACCGGTCATGCACGTCGAAGCGCGGGTCGTAGCCGGCGCCGGCGTGGAGGTAGATGTCGGGCCGCATCGGGAGCTCGTCCAGGCGGGCGCCCGGCATGAGCAGGCCGGCCGTCATCCTGACAACCGACTGGCCGACCAGGATCTCCTCATCGCACCCCGGGCACACCGCGCCGGTCGGGATGCCGCCGGCGCCCGGGTCGGTGCTGCGCTCGCCCACGGGCACACGCTAGCAGCCATCCACCCTCTTCGAGCCCTCCCGCAGCCACCCCGCCAGTCGAATCGCCGCGCGCGGAAACGGCTCGGTCAGACAACGGTGGTCCTGAGCAGCATGCCGATCCCGAAGGTGACGGCTGCAGCTGCCAGGCCGAAGCCGAGCTGGCGTAGTCCGGCCAGGATGGGATGCTGACCCGTCATCAGTGTGATCGCGGCACCCAGCAGGAAGAGCGCGACGGCGGAGAGGGCAGCGGACAGCAGGATGGCCGGCGCTCCTGAACCGATGAGGAATGGGATGAGTGGCACGATCGCGCCGACGGAGAAGAGGACGAACGAGGTGATGGCCGCCGTCCACGCCGAGCCGCCAAGGTCAGTCGGATCGATGCCCAGCTCTTCGCGTGTGATGGTGTCGAGCGCGGCCTTGGGATCGCCGCTCAGGATCCGGTGCGCGAGGCGCCGAGCGTCGTCGACCGCGAAGCCCTTTCCCTCGTAGATCTGGCGAAGCTTCCGCTCCCCGTCCTGCGGGGAGGTCTCGAGTCCCGCGGCCTCGACCGCGATCTGGTGTGCGTACAGCTCCCGCGAGCTCTGGACGCTCAGCCACTCGCCAAGCGCCATCGACAGGGAGCCGGCGAGGAGTCCCGCAATACCGGCGATGAGGACAGGTTCGCCGCCGGAGGTTGCACCGGCGACGCCCATCACGAGGCTGAAGTTCGACACGAGGCCGTCGTTGGCGCCGAGGACCGCGGCACGCAGGGCGTTGCCGCTCATCAACCGGTGGCGGTCGTCGAAGCGCCCCATGAATGCGACGGTGGCGCCCTCGGCGAACCGATGCGACGCGCGTGCGTGGTGCCGAAGTGGCGCCAGCCAGGTCACGGCCTCCTCATTTCGAGCTTCATCGCCATCGGGCGGGATCAAGCGGAGCGGCGGCGGCCGGAGCCGTCGCCGCTCTCTGCACGTGGGTAGCCCGATCGCTAGATCGGCCGCGCCTCATGCGTGTACGACCCGTGGGTCGTGTAGCGGAACACGGCGTCGACCGCGGCTCCGACAACGAGCGCACCGACGAGAGCCGGGACGATGTACAGCCCTTCGAAGGCTGGACCGAAGGTGCTCATCTGGCCGAGCGCCTCGCTGCCGAGGTACCCTCCGACGAGCGCTGCGGCCGAGGTGGCGACCCACTCGTAGCCGACCCGCACGTCGCCGATGAACTGGGCGATCACGCCGATCGCCAGCGCGGCGACCACGAGTCCCAGAGCGGCAACAAGGCTCATTCCGACGTTCCATCCGAGCAGCTCAAGCATTGCTCTCCTCCTCTCAGTCTTGCCTGGTGTAACGCGATCAGCATCGATCCGCGTCGGTCGCCGCTCCAGTGCCGAATGTCGTGATCCCGTGGGCCGGCCGGCCAGATCTCTCGTGCTCCGGCCTCGACGAGCGCCGGAGCGGGGCCGGGTCGTCGGGCCTGCCGGCCGTATCCTCAGCGGATGTGGAACGCCGATCCGTCGCTGCTCGACGCCGGTGAGGTTGCCCGCCGGGCCGGCACCGACCCGACGTACGGACTGACCGCGGCAGAGGCCTTTGATCGGCTCGAGCGCTTCGGTCCGAACCGGCTGGATCCGGCCGCGACCGTCCCGACGTGGCGCAAATTCCTCGCTCAGTTCGCCGACCCGCTCATCTACCTCCTGCTGGCCGCCATCGTCGTGTCGGCCGCGGCATGGGCGATCGAAGGCGCGGGTGGCCTGCCGATCGAGGCGATCGTCATCGCTGCCATCGTGCTCGCCAATGGCGTCCTCGGCTTCCTCCAGGAGCGGCAGGCCGAGGCGGCGGTGGCAGCCCTGCAGCGCATGGCCGCCCCGATGGCGGAGGTCATCCGTGACGGCGAGCCGCGCAGCGTGGTCGCCACCGAGCTGGTGCCGGGTGACCTCCTGGTGCTCGAAGAGGGGAACGCCGTGAGTGCCGACGCCCGCCTCCTGACGAGCGTGTCGCTGAGCGTCGCCGAAGCCGCGCTGACCGGCGAGAGCGAGCCGGTCCTCAAGGACGCCTCACCGCTGCCGGCGCCCACGTCGATCGGGGACCGGCTCAACATGGTCTTCAGCGGCACGGCGGTGACGATGGGCCGTGCCCGCGCCGTCGTCACGGCGACCGGCATGCGCACCGAGATGGGCCGCATCGCCACCCTGCTCGGCCAGACCGACGAGGAGCGCACGCCCCTGCAGCGCGAGATCTCGGTGCTGGGAAGGGCCCTCGGCGGCGCCGTGATCGTCATCGCCCTCGTCGTGACCGGCACGATCCTCCTGACCGCGGACCTCGAGGGACCCCGCGCCGTCGTCGACGTGCTGCTGCTCGGTGTCTCGTTGGCCGTCGCCGCGGTGCCGGAGGGGCTTCCAGCGATCCTCAGCGTGATCCTGGCCATCGGCGTTCAGCGCATGGCCCGGCAGCGAGCCGTCGTCAAGAAGCTGTCATCGGTCGAGACGCTTGGCTCGGCATCGGTCATCTGCACGGACAAGACCGGCACCCTCACCCGGAACGAGATGATGATCCAGGCCATCGTCACCCACTCCGGGGAGGTGGCGGTGTCGGGTGACGGCTACGATCCCGCCGGCTCGGTGAACGACGACGGGCGCCCGCTGGCGCGTGGGCCGCTGTGGGACGAGGTGCGAGGCGTGCTGGGGGGTGGCAGCCTGGCCAATGATGCGATCCTGCAGCTCGAGGACGGCACCTGGCGGGTGCGCGGTGATCCGACCGAGGCCGCCTTCCTCGTCGCAGAGCGCAAGCTCGGCACGACCGAGGCGCGGGCCACGCGGTTCGAACGGCGTGCCGAGATTCCCTTCAGCTCCGAGCGCAAGCTGATGAGCACGCTCGAGGCCGATACGGCCCACGGCGGCGAGATCGCGATCATGACGAAGGGCGCGCCCGATGTCCTGCTCGCCCGCTGCACGCGCGAGCGCGTCGGG
>JAICQM010000047.1 GCA_025937875.1 Chloroflexota bacterium | reverse complement strand
GGAGAACCGGAAGGTGCTGGCGTACCTGCGCGAGCACGCGGGGACGACCCTGCTGTGCGTGGCGAACCTGTCGCGCTTCGCGCAGTACGTCGAGCTCGACCTGTCGGCCTACCAGGGGCGCGTGCCGGTCGAGCTCATCGGGCGCGTCCATTTCCCGCGCATCGGCGAGCTGCCGTACCTGCTCACGCTGGGCCCGCACGACTTCTACTGGTTCGAGCTGACCGATGGAGCTGCCTGACTGGATCGTCTGGCAGCGCTGGTTCCGCGCCAAGGCGCGGCCGGTCGCAGCGGTCCGGCAGGTCGACGAAGCTCCTCTGACCGATGCGGTCCGCCTGATCATCCTCGAGGTGGCATACGCCGACGGCGGTCCGCGTGACCGCTACCTCGTGCCGCTGGCGGGCACGGCCGAGCCAGCCGATGGCGACGGTGCCTGGACGGCGATGGTGGTGGCCATGGCCGAGGGCCGCGAGATCGCTGGCGCCGCCGGCCGCTTCCACTTCGATGCCATGCCGGCCCTGGGCGAGCTGCTCCCGTCGCCGGCCGCTGCGGCGCCGGCGCTGGACGAGCGCCGCCTGCGGGTCGAGCAGAGCAATACCAGCGTCGTGCTCGGGGAGCGCCTGATCCTCAAGCTGTTCCGCCTCCTCGAGCCGGGCGTCAACCCCGACGTCGAGATCGGGGCGTTCCTGGGTCGTGCCGGATTCGACGGCACGCCCGCCCTCGCCGGCTGGGCGACGTACGTGGCGCCCTCGAGCGAGCCGTGCGCAGCGGCCATCCTGCAGGCCTACGTGCCGGCGCGCGGTGACGGCTGGCGCGCGATGCTCGATCACCTCCGGAACGATCCGGCGGCCGGCGTGCGCGCGGCGGGGGCGATCGGCGATCTCACGCGGCGGATGCACGCCGCGCTGGTGGGTCGTCCCGATGAGCCGGCCTTCCCGGCGCGCCCGGCGACGCCGGCGGAGACCGGAGCCTGGCGCGCTGCCGCCGAGGAGCAGCTGGCGCTCGCCATCGCGTCCCTGGACGGCGAGGAGCACGCGAGGCTGGTCCGTGTGGCGCCGGCGGTGCGTGAGCGATTCGCCGATGCATTCGGCCGCGCGACGGGCGACGAGACGGTGCAGCGGATCCACGGCGACTACCACCTCGGCCAGCTGCTGGCCACGTCGCGCGGATTCATGGTCATCGACTTCGAGGGCGAGCCCGCACGTCCGCTGGCCGAACGGCGCGCCCCGGCCTCGCCGCGCCGGGACCTGGCCGGCATGCTGCGCTCGCTCGACTACGCAGCACGCAGTGCGCAGCGGGGTGCCCACGCCGACGGCTTCGACGCCCTGGGATGGCTCGCCCAGGCGCGCAGCGCCTTCGATGGCGCCGCCGGCGGCGCCATCGGTCCGCTGACGGAGGCCTTCGAGCTCGAGAAGGCCTGTTACGAGATCCGCTACGAGGCCAACAACCGGCCCGACTGGCTGTGGCTGCCACTCGAGGCGGTTGAGCGCATGGCGGCACCGTGATGGCGGGTACCCTGACGCGGTGAGCAGAGCCGCCTCCGTCCGTCGCCGATGAGGGTCTGGCGCGGCGACCCATATCCGCTGGGGGCGACCTGGGATGGCGCGGGGGTCAACTTCGCCCTCTTCAGCGAGCATGCGACGGCGGTGGAGCTGTGCCTCTTCGACCCGCAGGGGCACGAGGAGCGCGTCCCACTGGTCGAGCAGACCGACCAGGTGTGGCATTGCTACCTCCCCGACGTGCGCCCCGGCCAGCGCTACGGCTACCGTGTCGCCGGGCCGTACGAGCCGGCGCACGGCCACCGCTTCAACGCCGCGAAGCTGCTGCTGGACCCGTATGCCAAGCGCCTCGACGGGAGCCTGACCTGGGACGACAGCGTATTCGGCTATCGCATCGGGCAGCATGCCGAGGAGCCGGACGATCGCGACTCGGCGCCGCACGTTCCCAAGTGCGTCGTCCTCAACCCCGCCTTCGTGTGGGGCACGGACCGCCAGCTCCGAACACCGCTCGAGGAGACGGTGATCTACGAGGTGCACGTCAAGGGCTTCACGCAGCGCCATCCCGACGTCCCGCCGGAGCTGCGCGGCACCTATGCCGGGCTGGCGTCCGAACCCGCCCTCGAGCACCTGACCCGCCTCGGCGTGACCGCCGTGGAGCTGCTGCCGGTCCACCGGCACGTCGACGAGCGGGCGCTGGTCGACGTGGGCCTCACCAACTACTGGGGCTATAACACCATCGGCTTCTTCGCCCCGGCCAGCCGGTTCAGCGCCACCGGCGAGCCGGTGAGCGAGTTCAAGACGATGGTGCGGCGCCTCCACGACGCGGGCATCGAGGTCATCCTCGACGTCGTCTACAACCACACCGGCGAGGGCGACCATCGCGGGCCGACGCTCTCGTTCCGCGGCATCGACAACGCGGCGTACTACCGCCTCGACCCAGAGGAGCGCTGGCGGTACATCGACTACACCGGCACCGGCAACACCCTGGACGCCACCTCGCCGCGCGTGCTGCAGCTGATCATGGATTCACTGCGCTACTGGATCACCGAGATGCACGTCGACGGCTTCCGCTTCGACCTCGCCTCTGCGCTCGCCCGCGAGCTGCACGACGTGGACAAGCTGGGCAGCTTCTTCGACATCATCCACCAGGACCCGGTCATCAGCCAGGCCAAGCTCATCGCCGAGCCGTGGGACGTGGGACCCGGCGGCTACCAGGTTGGCAACTTTCCGGTCGGGTGGACCGAGTGGAACGGCAAGTACCGCGACACGGTGCGCCGCTTCTGGAAGGGGATCGGCGGCCAGGCGGCGGAGCTGGCGTATCGGCTGAGCGGCTCGTCCGACCTCTACGCGCAGTCGGGGCGGCGGCCGCACGCCAGCATCAACTTCGTCACCGCCCACGACGGCTTCACGCTCCACGACCTGGTCACCTACGAGGAGAAGCACAACGAGGCCAACCGCTCGGGCAACGCTGACGGCGACGACCACAACGACAGCCAGAACTTCGGGGTCGAGGGCGAGACCGATGACGAGACCATCAACGTCCTCCGCGAACGCATGGTCCGCAACCTCCTGGCCACCCTCCTGCTGAGCCAGGGGGTACCGATGATCCTGGGCGGCGACGAGATCGGTCGCACCCAGGGCGGCAACAACAACGCGTACTGCCAGGACAACGAGACGAGCTGGTTCGACTGGGAGCTGGGGCGCGCCGAGCAGCAGCTGTTCACGTTCACCCGCAGCCTGGTCAGCCTCTTCCGCGGCCATCCGGTGCTGCGCCGGCGGCGCTTCTTCCAGGGGCGGCAGATCCGCGGCTCGCGGGTCAAGGATCTCACCTGGTTCGGTCCCGACGGGATCGAGATGAGCGACGAGGAGTGGGCGGCCGAGGCGCCGACGCTGGGCCTGCAGCTGGCCGGCGACGCCATCGACGAGGCCGACGACCGCGGACGCCCGATCCTCGACGACACGTTCCTTCTGATCCTCAACGCCGACGACGCGGCCGCGGCGTTCGTCCTTCCCAACCACGGCAAGGCGCGGCGCTGGGAGATCGTGTTCGACACCACCCAGCCGACGTTCGGTGCCGCGCACGGGGAGTACGACGGCGGCGCAACGATCGAGGTGACCGATCGCAGCGTCGTGCTCCTGCGGCGCATGCCGCGGCCTCGCCGCAACGGCGGCTGATGGATTCCGCGGCGTGGGGCGTGGCGGGCAGCTATCGCGATGCCCGCGATCGGCCCCGACGCATCTCGCGCCGGGCACAGGCGGCGCTATTGGCCGCGATGGGGGCGGAGCCCGGCGCCGTGCCGCCACCCTCGTCGGTCACGGTGGGCGCGCCGGGCCAGCCACTCCCGCGACCGGGTGAGCTGCGGCTCGAGGACGGGACGGCGCTGGGCCAGGTCGACGCCCTTCCCGCCGACCTCCCGTTCGGCTACCACGACCTGGACGGACAGTTGCTGCTCATCGCGCCGCCGCGCTGCCACCTGCCACGTGGCCTGCGCACCTGGGGTTGGGCGGTGCAGCTCTATGCGGCTCGCTCGGCGGGGAGCTGGGGCCACGGCGACCTCGCAGACCTGCGGCTCGTCGCCCAGACGGCGCAGGCGCAGGGCGCCGGCTTCGTCCTCGTCTCGCCGACCTGGGCGCCGGCCCCCGGCGCTGCCGAGCCAGAGCCCAGCCCCTACTTCCCGTCCAGCCGGCGGTTCGCCTCGCCGCTCTACCTGCGGGTCGAGGAGGTGCCGGGGGCGGAGGCGCTGGGCACCGATCTCGTCCGCCTCTCCGCCGCGGGCCGTGCCCTCAATGGCTCGCGGCGCATCGACCGGGCAGCCGTCGCCGAGCTCAAGTCACGGGCGCTGACCGGGATCTGGGAGGCGAGCGGCCGGCCGGGCCTTCCCGCCGGATTCCGAGCCGCGGCCGGCAACGGCCTCCGCCGCTGGGCCACGTTCGCGACCCTATCCGAGGAGCTCGGCGCGGACTGGCGGCGTTGGCCGGCGGCATACCGCGATCCCGCGGCGCGGGGGGTGGCGGAGTTCGCCCGCGGCCATGTGGCGCGGGTCGCCTTCCACGAGTGGGTCCAGTGGGCACTCGATCTGCAGCGCGAGCGAGCCGGCGCGACGACGCGGATCGTCACCGACCTGCCCATCGGTACCGATCCGGCCGGTTTCGACGCCTGGGAGTGGCAGGCCGACCTCGCCACCGGCGTCAGCCTGGGCGTGCCACCCGACCGGTTCAATGCCGCCGGCCAGGACTGGGGGCTTCCGGCGATCGGTCCGCACCGGCTCCGGGCGGCGCGCTACCGGCCGTTCATCGAGACCCTGCGCGCCGCGCTGCGGCACGCCGGCGGCCTGCGAATCGACCACGTCCTGGGCCTGTTCCGCCAGTGGTGGGTGCCGGCCGGCGCCGGGCCGACCGAGGGCGGGTACGTGCGCTTCCCGAGCGACGAGCTGCTCGCCATCTGCGCCATCGAGAGCCATCGCGCCCGGGCCCTGATCATCGGGGAGGACCTGGGAACGGTGCCGCGCGGTGTGCGCTCGCGCCTCGCCCGTGCGAACGTCCTGTCGACGCGGCTCCTGTACTTCGAGCGCCGCCCGCCGGCGACGTATCCGCGCAGGGCGCTGGCCGCCGTCACGACCCACGACCTGCCGACCGTGCGTGGCGTGTGGACGGGCGCCGACCTCGCCGCCCAGGCGGCCGCCGGCCTCGATCCCGATGTCGAAGGGATGGCGCTCCTCCGTCGCCGCCTCGCCGACGCCGCCGGCGTGCCGGCCGCCGCCGATCCGGCCGACGTGGTGCTGGGCGCGCATGCCGCGCTGGCGGCGTCGCCGGCGGCCTTGGTGGTGGCCACGCTCGAGGACGCCCTGCTCGTCGCCGAGCGTCCGAACGACCCGCGCACGACGGACGGCAACTGGTCGCGCGCGCTGCCTTCGCCCATCGAGACGCTGCGTACCGACGCCTTCGTCGCACGCCTGGCCGCCGCGCTGCGGCGTGACGGCGTCCGCTGAGCCGGAGCGCTAGTCCGCGGGGCGCAGCAGCAGAACGCCCAGGGGCGGCAGCGACAGCTCGGCCGACGCCGGCTGGCCGTGCCACGTCTCGCCGACGGCCTGCACGCCATCCAGCGTGCCGCTCCCCGAGCCGCCGTAGGCGGCTGCGTCCGAGCTGAGCGCCACCGCCCAGCGTCCGGCCACGGGAAGCCCGACCCGATATGGCTCGCGCACGACCGGGGTCAGGTTCATGACCACCGCCAGGCGTCGCCCCGACGCGGGGTCGTGGCGCAGGTAGGCGAAGACGGCGCCGTCGGTGTCGGAGGCGTCGATCCAGTCGAAGCCCTCCGGGTCGGGGTCGGCGGCCCACAGCGCTGGCTCGGCCCGATACAGGGCGCCGAGGTCGATGAGGTAGCGGCCGAAGGCGGCCCGCATCGGATCGTCGGCCAGCTCCCAGGCCAGCGACCGCTCGTGCGACCACTCTTCGAGCGGCGCCAGCTCGGTGCCCATGAACAGCAGCTTGCCGCCGGGCTGGGTGTAGCAGTCGGCCAGCAGGCAGCGCAGGTTGGCGAAGCGCTGCCATTCGTCGCCGGGCATCTTTCCCAGCAGCGACCCCTTGCCGTGGACCACCTCGTCGTGTGAGAGGGGGAGGATCCAGCGCTCGGAGTACTGGTACAGGCTGCGGAAGGTGAGGCGGTCGTGGTGCCAGCGGCGGTGCACCGGCTCGCGCGCGAAGTAGTCGAGGTGGTCGTGCATCCAGCCCAGGTCCCATTTCATCCCGAACCCGATCCCGCCCGCGTAGGTGGGCCGCGTCATCCCGCCGAAGGCGGTCGAGTCCTCGGCGATGGTGAACGTGCCGGGGTGGCGGCCGTAGCAGCGCTCGTTGACCTCGCGCAGGAAGTCCATGGCGTCGAGGTTCTCGCGCCCGCCGTACCGGTTTGGCACCCATTCGCCCGCCTTGCGCGAGTAGTCGAGGTACAGCATCGAGGCCACCGCGTCGACCCGCAGACCGTCGACGTGGAACGCGTCGAGCCAGTAGAGGGCGTTGGCGACGAGGAAGTTTCGGACCTCCGGGCGGCCGTAGTTGAAGATGAGCGTGCCCCAGTCGGGGTGCTCGCCCATACGCGGATCCGGATACTCGTACAACGGCGTGCCGTCGAAGCGGCGCAGGCCGAAATCGTCGCGCGGGAAATGGGCCGGCACCCAGTCCAGGATGACCCCGATCTCGGCCTGGTGCAGGGTGTCGACGAACGCCCGCAGCTCGTCGGGCGTGCCGAACCGCGCCGTCGGCGCGTAGTAGCCGGTGACCTGGTAGCCCCAGGAGCCGTCGTAGGGATGCTCGGCGATGGGCAGCAGCTCGACGTGCGTGAACCCGAACCGCCGGCAGTGCTCCGCCAGCCGCGGCGCCAGCTCGGCGTACGTGAGCCATGAGCCATCCGCATGCCGCTGCCAGGATCCCAGGTGCACCTCGTAGACGGCCATCGGTTGGCGTGACGGGTCGCGCGCCTCACGGGCGCTCATCCAGGCATCGTCGGACCACGCATGGACCGATGGATCCCACACCCGCGACGCGGACTCCGGCCGCAGCTGCATCGAGAACCCGAGCGGATCGGCCTTGTGACGCAGCGTGCCGTCGGCGCCGAGGACCTCGTACTTGTAGGTCGCGCCGGGGCCGATGTCGGGGACGAAGAGCTCCCACACGCCGGACGCGCCGAGCTGCCGCATCGGTGCCAGGTCGCCCTGCCACTGGTTGAAGTCGCCCACCACCCGCACGCCGCGCGCGGCAGGGGCCCAGACGGCGAACGCCACGCCGTCGACCCCGTCGACCGTCCGCGGATGGGCGCCCAGGATGTCGTACAGACGCTCGTGGGTGCCCTCGTTGATGAGGTGCAGGTCCGGCTCGCCCACGGTGGGGGGAAATCGATACGGATCGCCGCGCTCCCAGGTGTTGCCGTCGGGGAACGCGTAGCGCAGCCGGTACCCGCCGTCGCCGTGCCACGCCGCAGCCCACAGTCCAGCGCCGATGGCTTCCATGGCGATTCGCTCGCCATCGGTCTCGATCGAGACCTCGACCGCATCGCGATGGTAGGCGCGCACGACGCCGTCGTGGGGGCCCAGGACGGCATGCGGGTCACGGTGCTCACCGCGTGCCAGGAGCTCGGCGTCGGGTGGACGCGGGGGCGCGGACATCGGTCTAACCATACGCTCCGCTGGGTCCACGCAGGATCCATGCGAGGGCGACCGGTCGCCGGTGGGCCGGATGGCCTGTGCTAGGGTTGCGTCGCGCTCCGCGTGCCCGGACGCACCACGTGCAGACCATCTCCGCGCCGGCTCGGACGTGCCCCGGGACGGCGCCGCATCACGAGAGGGACCTTGGGACTCTTCGACGGCCTGCTCGGCCTCCTCAGCCACGACGTCGGGATCGACCTCGGCACCGCCAACACGCTGGTCACCGTCAGGCACCGCGGCATCGTGATCAGCGAGCCGTCGGTGGTGGCGATGGACACGCGGACCAAGCGGGTGCTGGCGATCGGGGCCGAGGCCAAGCGGATGGTGGGCCGCACGCCGGCCAACATCGTGGCCATCCGCCCGCTGCGCGACGGGGTCATCAGCGACTTCGACGTGACCGAGCAGATGATCCGCTACTTCATCGCCAAGGTCCACGACCGATTCGCCCAGGTCCGTCGGCCGCGGGTGCTGGTGGGCATCCCGTCCGGTGTGACCGAGGTCGAGAAGCGCGCCGTGCGCGACGCGACGATCAACGCCGGCGCGCGCTGGGCGCGTCTCATCGAGGAGCCGATGGCGGCCGCCATCGGCGCCGGCCTGCCGGTCAGCGAGCCGTCGGGATCGCTCATCGTCGACATCGGTGGCGGGACGACCGAGGTGGCCGTGGTCAGCCTGGGCGGCATCGTGGTCGCGCGCAGCATCCGCATCGGCGGCGACGAGATGGACGTCGACATCGTCGGCTTCGCCCGCCGCGAGTACAACCTGCTGATGGGCGAGCGGACCGCGGAGGAGATCAAGATCGCGGTGGGATCGGCCTATCCGGGGGCGGAGGAGCGGACGGTGACGTTCCGCGGTCGTGACCTGCTCACGGGCCTGCCGCGCAGCGTGGAGGTGGCCGGCGACCAGATCCGCGAGGCGCTCGAGCCGTCGGTGGCCCAGATCGTCGACGCGATCAAGGAGACCATCGAGGAGACGCCCCCCGAGCTCGTGGCCGACATCATGGACCAGGGCATCGTCCTGGCCGGCGGCGGCGCCCTGCTGGCCGGGCTCGACCGGCGCGTGGCAGAGGCGACCCAGATGCCGGTCCACGTCGCCGACGACCCACTGACCTGCGTGGTGCGCGGCACGGGCAAGGTGCTCGAGGACCTCGACACGCTCGAGCGTGTCCTCGTCACCGAGCAGTTCACCCGCGCGCCGCGCTAGGCGCTCCAGCGGCCGATGTTCGTCGGCGGGCCGCCGCGGCAGTCACGGGCGGGGCTCCTGTTCGCGGCGTTCACCATCATCTCGCTGGTCCTGCTCCTTGCGTCGCGCACGCCGCAGGCGCGCGCCGTGCAGCAGGTCGGTGCCCAGGCGCTGGACCCGGTACGCCACGCGGTGACCGGGATGGGCGAGTCGGTCGCGGGCCTGTTCGGCACCCTGGGCGAGATCGATCGCCTGCGGACCGAGAACGAGGCGCTGCGCGGCGAGGTGGCCGGCATGCAGCAGCGCATCGCTGAGCTCACCGAGGCGGCCCGTGAAAACGATGCGCTGCGCGACCTGCTGGGCCTGCGTGACTCGCTCGAGATGGAGCTCCTGCCGGTGCGCATCCTCAGCGTCGACCCCTCCAACTTCAGCTGGGAGGTCGGCATCGACGCGGGGAGCGACGATGGGCTGGAAGCCGGGATGGCGGTCGTCGGCAGCGCCGACGGCGCCGGGGCGCTGGCCGGCACCGTGGTCAGCGTCACTGACGAAACGGCCCAGGTTCGCTACGTCATCGACTCCCGGTCGAGTGTCATCGCCGTCGACCAGCGCACCCGGGCGCTGGGCCTGGTCCAGGGCCGGCTGGGGGGCGAGCTGATCATGGTCGAGATCGACGTCGGCGACGAGGTCGCCGTCGGCGACACCGTCATCAGCGCCGGCCTGGCGATGGGGGAGGAGATCCGCAGCCGCTACCCGGCCGGCCTGCTCATCGGTCGGGTCCAGGCCGTCGAGACCGAGCCCGGTGAGGGCCTGACCCAGAACGCGTTCGTCGCCCCGGCGCTCGACTTCCGGCGCCTCGACCGGCTCCTCGTCGTGACCTCCTTCGTCCAGGAGTAACGGCGGTTCGGTACCGATGGGGCCGCCAACGCGCGGGACCATGGGGCCATAGGCGCGGCCCGGTGCCGGTCGTAGGGTCGTCGTTGGCGATCGATGCCCGGTCGCCGCTCACCCCGACCCCGCATCCGTATCCCTTGGAGCCCTTCATTGCGCGACCGACTCGGAGCCGCCTGCCTCTCCGCCCTCGTCCTGGCAGCCGCCGTCACTGCGGCCCTGCCCCAGCCCACCAGCGCCGCCCCCAAGAAGGTGGCGGTCATCGTCGGCCCCACCGGCGCCCAGACTGACTCCTACCGCGACTCGGCCGATGACGTCGCGGCCGCCGCCACGGCGGCCGGCGCCACGGTCGTCAAGGTGTACTCGCCCAATGCGACCTGGGCCAACGTCAGGAACGCGGTCGCGGGCGCCAACATCATCGTCTGGATGGGCCACGGAAGTGGCTATCCGAACCCGTACAACGCGACTGAGACACCCTGGAAGACCAACGGCTGGGGCCTCAACCGCACCACCACGAACGGCGACGGCGACAGCTGGTCGTCGACCATGGTCTACTGCGGCGAGCAGGCGCTCCTGGGCACGCTCACGGCCGCATACCCGGACCAGTGGAAGTATTGCGGCGGCAGCACCAATACGGATGGAATCAGCCCCGCGCCGGGCTTCGTCATGCTCTACTCCCACGCCTGCTACACCGCCGGCGCCGGCGAGCCCGGTGAGGCGCCCCAGCCGGAATCCACGTATCTGGCTCGGGTCAAGAACTTCTCCACGGCGCCGCTACGCCTGGGCGCGGGCGCGTACTTCGCCACCACGAGCGACGGCGACCGGCTCGTCACCAATATCCTCACCCACCCGGAGATGTCCTACGGCGACATCTTCCGGACGGGGCGCGGCTTCTCGGCCGGCGACCTTCGGATGTTCGGCCACGCGGACGTTGCGGGCAAGAGCATCTGGCTCCAGGACAATGGCTACCACTACGCCTTCGCGGGCGATCCGACGCTGACGCCCAACGGCGGGCACGTCTATCCCGACCCGACCGATGTCGACCGCTACGCCGGAGCCAATCGCTACGAGACCGCGGCTGCCGTCTCGGCCGCCAGCTTCGCACCCGGCGTGGCGGTGGCCTACGTGGCCACCGGTGCCAACTTCCCCGATGCGCTGGCCGCCGGCGCCGCTGCCGCCAGGCGTGAGGGCCCCGTGCTGCTGGTGACCGGATCCGAAGTGCCGGCCGCGACCGCCGCCGAGCTAGCGCGGCTGCGCCCGGCCGACATCGTGGTGGTCGGCGGACCGTCGATCGTCTCCAACGACGTGATGGCCTCCCTCAAGCCATACGCGACCAGTGGCCAGGTCTGGCGCATTGCCGGCGCGGACCGATACGACACGGCGGCGCGCATCAGCGCCAATGCCTTCCCTGGCGGCGCCCCGGTCGCGTACATCGCCACCGGTAAAAATTTCCCCGACGCCCTGGCCGGCGTCGCCGCCTCGGGTGCGGCCGGTGGCCCTGTGCTGCTGGTCACGCCCAGCGAGATCCCGGCGACGACGCGCGCCGAGCTGAGTCGCCTGCGGCCGGGCAAGATCGTGATCCTCGGGTCGACAGGCGTGGTGGGCAACGGGGTCGCCACCGCGCTCAAGGCGTACGCGACCTACGGCGTGGTCCAGCGCCTAGCCGGAGCCACCCGCTACGACACCGCGGCCGCCATCTCGGCCGGATCGTTCGCGTCGGCGGGGACCGTCTTCCTGGCGACGGGGACCAACTTCCCCGACGCGCTGGGCGGCGGACCGGTCGCCGGCACCGTCCCAGGCCCGCTGCTGCTCGTCACCGGCTCGGCGGTGCCCAACGCCGCCGCCAACGAGCTGCGTCGTCTGGACCCCGAGCGGGTCGTGGTCCTGGGTGGCACCGGCGTCGTCTCGAACACGGTCATCAACCAGGTCCGCGCCATCCTCGGCGGCTGACGTGCCGGCGGGCCCGCGTGGCCCGTTCGTACCATTGGGCGGAGCGGCGCGGATGGGTACCGTCCGGTGCAGTCTGATCCCGCATCCGTCGGGATTGCCGCGCCACCGTACCTGGAGCCCGTGCGACCCGTGAACCGAACCGCCCCCCGCCTCGTCACCCTCATCCTCGCCATCTCGCTCCTGCTGCCGGCAACGGCGGCGGGAGCCGAACCGGCCCTCGGGGGCGCGATCACGCTGGCCGACGGCACCGTCCTGCCGCCGATGCCGGGCGACCTGCTCGCTCCATCGGCCCAGGCCGAGATGCTCGCCGAGCAGGGTGGAGCGGCAGCGCCGGTCGCGGGCGTAGCGGCTGCCGGATCCGATGGCGCGGTTGCCGCCGAGCCCCTGGCGGTGGAGGGGCTCGCTGGCGGTGATGGCCAGGTGAGCGGACCCGCCGGGCCACTCCCCAACGGCCTCGGCAACGAGGTTCTCGGCTTCCTGCCGTACTGGGATCTCGAGGCGTCGGTGACCTCCCGACTGCGGATGGACCTGCTGTCGACGATCGCCTACTTCAGCGTCGGCATCGCCTCCAACGGCGCGCTCCAGAAGACGAGCGGTGGATCGCCGACCACGGGCTGGGCCGGGTGGACGTCGGCCGCCATGACCAACGTCATCAATGCCGCCCACGCGCGCGGTGTGCGGGTCGTGCCGACCATCACCATGCATGCGTGGAGCTACGACTACACGGCGATGTCGACCCTGCTCAACAGCGCCTCGAACCGGGCACGCCTGGTGAGCGGTGTGGTCTCGATGGTGCGCGACCGCCGTGCGGACGGGGTCAACGTCGACTTCGAGCCGGTCCCCTCCAGCCTGCGCGGCCAGTTCACGGCCCTCACCCGCGAAATCAAGGCCGGACTGGTCAACGCCGGCGTCGGCTCCTACGTCACCGTCGACACGATGGCCGGCGCCGCGGCCTGGTCGACCGGCTACGACGTCGCCGGCCTCACCGCGCCCGGCGCGGCTGACGCGATCGTCGTGATGGCCTACGACTTCAGCTACGCCGGGTCCGCGCGGGCCGGTGGCGTGGCGCCCTACGACAGCCCGTACATCTACGCCGCCGTCGACGCCATGCGCGACCACCTCGAGCGTGTCGCACCGGGCCGGATGATCTGGGGTGTGCCGTACTACGGCCGCGCCTGGAACACCTCGACCGATGCGGTCAACTCGACCGTGCGCAGCCCGGCCGCCTCGGTCTCGATCATGTATTACCGCGACGACTCGGAGAATGCCAACGCCAAGGAGTGGGCGGCCGACCACGGGCGCCGCTGGGACGCCACCGGGCAGGTCCCGTACACCGTCTACCGTGCCGGTGACGGCGGTTGGCGCCAGCTCTATTACGACGACCCGGTCTCGATCAGCCTCAAGTACGACATGATCCTGCGCAACGGCGTCGCCGGGACCGGGATCTGGGCGCTGGGCATGGACGCCGGCACCAGCGACCTGTGGAACGTCATCGAGTCTCGATTCATCCAGCGCGTCGGGCGGCTGTCCGGCACCGACCGCTATGCCACCGCGGCCGCCGTCAGCTCGAGCTCGTTCGGAACCGGTGTCCCGGTCGCGTATGTCGCAACCGGCGCCGCATTCCCCGATGCCCTCGCCGCCGGGCCTGCGGCCGGCCGTGCGGGTGGTCCGGTGCTGCTCACCCGCCGCTCCGATCTCCCCGGCAGCACGGCCGCCGAGCTGCGTCGCCTGAAGCCGCAACGCATCGTCGTTTTGGGTGGCAGCGGTGCGGTGTCCGATGCGGTTGTGAATGCGCTTCGCGGCCTGGCGACCACCGGCGTCGTCTCCCGCCTCGCCGGCGCGGACCGCTACGCGACCGCCGCGGCCGTCAGCCGGGCCAGCTTCGGCGCCGGCGCCCCGGTGGCGTACGTTGCGACGGGCACTGCCTTCGCCGATGCGCTCGCCGGCGGGGCCGCCGCCGGGCGCCAGGCCGGACCGATCCTGCTCACCACGCGGACGGCGCTCCACCCCGCGACCGCTGGCGAGCTGGCACGCCTCAGGCCGGGACGGATCGTTGTCCTCGGTGGCAGTGGCGCGATCGCCGACGGCGTGGTCCAACAGCTTCGCGGACTGGCTTCCAGTGGCACCGTGACCCGTCTCGCCGGCGCCGACCGCTACACCACCTCCGTGGCCGTCTCGAGGGCCACCACCAGTCCCGGCCCGCGGTTCGTGTATCTCGCCACCGGGACGAGCTTCCCGGATGGACTGGCGGGGTCGCCGCCGGCCGTCCGGGATCATGGGCCGTTGCTCCTGACGCGTCCCACCGCACTGCCGGGCGAGGTCATTGCGGAGCTGCGCCGGCTGAACCCGTC
>JAICQM010000242.1 GCA_025937875.1 Chloroflexota bacterium | reverse complement strand
TCCTCGCCGGCGGTGTAGATCTGGCCCTCGAAGACGCTGACCTCGTAGAAGACGCGCGGCGTGCTGTCCGCGCCCTCCGCGATGGCGTCGGTGACGTCGGCGATCTCCTCCTGCATGGTCGCCACCTGCGCCGCGGCGGCCGCCGCCTCGTCGAGCACCTCGCCGACGAGCTCGATGTCGGCGTAGATCTCGTCGAGCGTCTGCGGGTAGAGGACGAGGACAGTCAGCCCCAGGTCGTCGAGCTGCTCGAGGACCGCGACCGGCGTGATCCCGTTGCCGGCCGCCAGGACCAGGTCCGGCTCGGCCGCGACGACCTGCTCCACGTCCACCTGGGCCGCGACCACGACGTCGGTGACCTCGCTGACCTCGGGCGGGTAGTCGTCGAAGTCGGTGACGCCGACGAGCTCGTCGCACGCGTCGACGGCGCAGGCGATCTCCGTGTTCGACGGCGCGAGGCTGACGATGCGCTGCGGATCTTCGGGGATCGTGACCTCGCGACCGGCGTCATCGGTCACGGTGAGCGGGTAAGCGGTCCCGGGTGCGGGCGTCTGCGCCGGGGTCGCCGACGGCGCAGTCGAGATCGGGGGGGAGGGGGAGGCCGTCGTGCTGGCGGCCGGCTGGCAGGCAGCCAGCAACGCGGTCAGCAGGGTTGGGAGGAGTAGACGGGGTGCGCGGACTGTCATGGTCGATGCCGTTCCCTTTCGCTCGAGGGTCGTGACATCGCGACGTGGCTGGTCGACCTGGCTCCCGGCGGAACGCCGGATACAGTTGCGGGACAGCGCCGGCCTTGCACCGGCTTCGCCATTTGCCCGCCGGCCTTTCGGCGGCGGCACCCGTCGCGGTCTTCAGTTGATGGGCTGGATGCTACCAGACCGATGGTGCCGGCTCGTTGCACCCCCACCCCTCGCGTTTGCGCGGGGTGCAAACAGTGGTCAACTTCGGCCCGCCAGGGCCGCTGAAGCCGCACAACGTGGCCGATTCTTGCGCCGGGTGGCCGATTCCGGTCACGCACGGACCACGGGGAGCGACAACTTGACCACTGTTTGCGCCAGCGGCAAACAGCGCGGGCCGCAGCCGGCCAGGCCTCGGGTCAGGCGGGAGCGCCGACCTCCTCGCGGGCGCCGTAGAGCGTGGTCTCGCGCGCGGCGTCGGTGAGCATGGGATCGAGCATCTTCTGCACGGCCAGGGTGTGGACGCAGCCACCGGCCGACTCGAACAGGTGACAGTCGCAATGCCACTGATCGCGGTCGAGGGACACGGCATGGGACCCGTTGTCGCCGGCGAAGCTGGCGGTGATGGACTGCAGCTTCACGCGGTCCGGCTCGTGCGCATAGCGCATCGCCTTCTCGACCTTGCCGATCATGCTCGAATGCACGTCGCTCTCCTCGTGTGGGGCGCCGCCTTCGACCGCGGCGCCGGAATCTACTGGCGCCTCAGTCGCTACTCGTCGCCCTGGCGAGCCGCTCCTTGAGCATCGAGAGCAGTGTAACCGGCGTCGGGTCGGTCTGGTAGAGGATGGCGAGATAGACCGATACCAGGTCGCCGTAGGTGACCGCCGTCATCGCCCGCGCCAGCGGCGACGAGCCCTCGGCCCAGACGGTGGTGCGCGACGTGGCCCGCTCCCCGAGCAGCTCGGCCACGACCCGGTAGCGCTCGGCGATCGCCGGCGGTTCCTCGGGATCGCGAACCTCGACGACGGCCACCGCATCGGCCAGGTCACGCGGGTTGTAGCTGCCCTCGATGGCGTTGTGGTTCGCCTCCGGCATCGGCTCCCAGACGGCCCAGGCCTTGGCGTTTTCGTTGATCTGCGTCTTCCAGCGGTGCGCGACGCCGGCCATGGCTCCCGCGCCATAGATGACGGCGACGCGGCCGAAGAGCTGCCAGGCGAGCTGCTTGGCCGGGTTGGCAGCGGTCTCGACCTGCGGCCCCATACGCTCGAGCAGGGACTCGACGGCCTCGACCGCCGGCCCGAAGGGATCGGGATCGGCCAGCAGGCCGGCGCGCACCAGCAGCTCGTGGGTCAGGCCGACCCCGAAGCCGACCGCCGCCCGCGGCTGCCCCGGCGCGCGGTACAGAAACAGCGGCTCATTGGCGACCGATGCCGACTGCCCCAGCCGGCCACCGGTGGTGATGACCGCCAGGGGGGCACCGATGCGCCGCGCGGCGGCCACAGCGGCCAGCGTCTCGGCCGTCTCTCCGCTGTGACTGGCGGCCACGACCAGCGTCCGCGTCCCCACCCAGGCCGGCAGCTCGTAGTCGCGATGCACGACCAGCGGGACGCGAAGGCGGCTGCCGGCGATCCCGGCCACGAGCTCGGCGCC
>JAICQM010000117.1 GCA_025937875.1 Chloroflexota bacterium | reverse complement strand
GTGAGTTCCGGAGGCCCGAGAATCCATGGCGCGAATCGTCCGCGCGGCGCTGCTCCAGGCGGAGTGGACCGGCGACAAGGACTCGATGATCGAGAAGCACGAGAAGTACGCCCGCGAGGCGGCCAAGCAGGGCGCCAAGGTGATGTGCTTCCAGGAGCTGTTCTACGGTCCCTATTTCTGCCAGGTCCAGGACCCGCAGTACTTCAGCTACACCGAGCACATCCCGGACGGGCCGACGACGAAGCGCATGCAGGAGCTGGCCAGGGAGACCGGGATGGTCCTCATCGTGCCGATGTACGAGGAGGACGACCAGACGACCGGCATCTACTACAACACCGCGGCGGTCATCGACGCCGACGGCTCCTACCTCGGTAAGTACCGCAAGACGCACATCCCGCACGTCAAGGGCTTCTGGGAGAAGTACTACTTCCGCCCCGGCAACATGGGATATCCCGTATTCGACACCGCGGTCGGCAAGGTGGGCGTGTACATCTGCTACGACCGCCACTTCCCGGAGGGCGCCCGGGCGCTGGGCCTCAACGGGGCGGAGCTGGTGTTCATCCCCTCCGCCACGTCGCGCGGCCTGTCCGAGTACCTCTGGCGCGTCGAGCAGGTCTCGCACGCGCTCGCCAATGGCTACTACGTGGGCACCATCAACCGCGTGGGGATCGAGCCGCTCGGCGACGACGATTTCTACGGCCAGTCCTACTTCGTCGATCCGCGCGGCCAGTTCGTCGGCGACGTCGGCGATCCGCATGACGAGGAGCTCATCGTTCGCGACCTCGACCTCGACCAGATCGAGGAGGTGCGCCAGACGTGGCAGTTCTTCCGCGATCGTCGCCCGGACGCCTACGACGACCTCGTCCGCCCGTAGGTGCGCGGCGAGCGGATGGAGTTCGGGTTCACGCTCAAGCCTGATCACCGCTTCGACCGCAGCGTCGAGCTGGCGAAGCGGGCGGAGGGCAACGGCTTCGGCTACGGCTGGATGTTCGACAGCCACGTCCTGTGGCGCGACCCGTATCCGCTGCTGACCCTCATCGGCGCCGCCACGACCCAGCTTCGCCTGGGCACCTGCGTCACGAACCCGGCGACGCGCGACGTCACCGTCACGGCCTCGGCGCTCGCCACGCTCAACGAGATCACCGGCGGGCGGATGGTGCTCGGGATCGGTCGCGGCGACAGCGCACGGCGGGTGATGGGCAAGCCGCCGACGACGGTGGCCTACATGGAGGAGTGCTGCCGCATCGTGCGCACCCTGACCGCGGGCGAGCCACTCGTCCTCGACGGCACCGAGATCCAGATGTCGTGGGCCACGCACGGGCCGGTGCCGGTCTGGGTGGCCGGCTATGGACCGATGGCGCTCGCGGCCGCCGGCCGCGTCGCGGACGGGATCATCCTCCAGCTCGCCGACCCCGACATCATCCGCTGGTGCATGGGCTTCGTCCGCAAGGGCGCCGAGGAGGCCGGCCGCGATCCCGACGAGATCCAGGTCATGGCCGCCGCGGCGGCCTACATCGCCGACGACGTCGAGGCCTGCCGCGAGCGGGTCCGATGGTTCCCGGCGCTCGTCAGCAACCACGTCGTGGATCTCATCAACAAGTATCCGAAGGACGAGCTCCCCGAGGCGCTCTGGAAGTACGTCGCCAACCGCGAGGGCTACGACTACCTCCACCACGCCGAGGTGGGGAGCGACAACGCGCGGTTCGTGTCCGACGAGATCGTCGACCGCTTCGCGATCGTCGGGTCGCCGGCGGCACACCGCGAGCGCCTGGACGAGCTGCGCGACGCCGGCGTCACGCAGTTCAACGTCTACCTCATGAACGGCGACGAGGAATCGCAGCTCGACCGATACGCGTCGCTGACCCGAGCCTGAGCCGCGGGACCGTGGGGCGGCACGCGCCTTGCTCGCTCGCCGCGCATGAGCGCAATCCCTACCACGACCAAGCTCGGGCCTGACCAGGCTCGCCTCCACGACCTCATGCGCCGCCTCGCCGAGTCGGTCTCGACCGAGGCGCCGATCCTCAGCGTCTACGCCGACGTGCGGCCGGATGCCCAGGGCGAGCGGCCGGGGGAGCGCAGCGAGCTGACGGTGGTGCGGCGGCGGCTCGACACCCTCGAGGGCGGGCTCGACGACCACACGCCGTCGCACGCCTCATTCGTGGCCGATCGCGAGCGGATCGAAACCCTCGTCACCGGCGACGAGCTTGACGACGCCAACGGGGTGGCCATCTTCGCCTGCGACCGCATCGGTCTGTGGGAGGCGATCGGCTCGCCGCTCGAGTTCGAGACGCAGGTGTCGGCTGGGCCGACCGCTGACCTGTTCCAGCTCGCACGCCTCCTCGACGAGAGCGTGAGCGCGGTCGTCGCCGTGGTGGACACCAACACCTGCCGCCTCTTCGTCACCCGGCGCGGGACGCTGATCGAACGCCCCGGTCCGGACGAGGGACCCGAGGAGCACCGGCGCCGGGACGTCGGCGGCTGGTCGCAGGCGCGCTACCAGCGACACATCGACATGCAGGACCAGCGCTTCGCCAAGGAGGCGGCGGCCGCGATCGAGCGATTGGTGGAACGCGAGAAGGCGGCGCACGTGATCCTGGCCGGGCACGAGCGGGCGATGGCCGTCCTCGAGCCGGAGCTGTCGGAGCCGGTGCGCGCGCTGGTCGAGCATGTCGCGCGGGTCGACATGCGGACGCCGGAAGGGGAGGTGCGTGACGAGATGCTGCCGATCCTGTCGGCGCTGCGCATCGCCGACGGCACCGATGCGGCCGACCGGGCCGTGGCCGGCCGCCTCGCCGGCGACCTGGGCGTGACCGGCGTGGACGACACGATGGCGGCGCTCGAGGCCGGCCAGGTTGATGAGCTGATCATCGACGAAACGGCGTCCCTCGACGAGACGCTTCGCGCCGAGCTTGTGCGCCAGGCCTCGCTGACCGATGCCCGGGTCGAGATCGTGCGCGACCACGACGGACTGCGCCGCTTCGAGGGCGTGGGAGCGACGCTCCGCTACCGGATCTGACCCGCCTTCGCGCGGTACGGCGTACGCTGTCGGCCATGAGGATCAGCTTTGTCGCCGGCTTCGGGCCGATCGTTCGAGACGTCGAGGCCAGCCGCGCCTTCTGGGAGCGCGGCCTGGGCATCACGCTCGAGGAGGCGGCCCCGTCCTACTTCACCAACGACGACCTCGAGGGCGTGCGCGCATTCGCACTGTGGCCACTCGACCAGGCCGCCGAGTCGACGTTCGGCAGTGCTCCCTGGCCGGCCGACATCCCGGCTCCGACGACCTGGATGGAGCTCGACGTGGCGTCAGCCGAGGACGTGGGGTCGGCGGTCGCCGAGCTGGAGGCCGCGGGTCATCGCGTCCTCCGCGGTCCGCACGAGGAGCCGTGGGGTCAGACCACGTCGCGCCTGCTGAGCCCGGAGGGCCTGCTGGTCGGCGTCACGTTCACGCCCTGGATGCACGACCACGACCACGACCACGACCACGACCACGACCACGACGAGGAGTAGCGCTCAGGAGGCGGTGATGCGCTCCCGCGCGGCAATCTTCGCGGCACGCTTCGTGGCCTGGTAGCTCGCCAGCGCCTCGGGCGAATCCACGTCGCCCAGCGTCGGGTGCGACGGGAGCTCAGCCTCCCACCCGGCCAGCCGGATGTCGAGCCGCCGCGCCAGCACGGCATACAGCGACGCGACCTTCATGGCCCCGAAGCCGGGGAGCGCACCGATGCGTCGCTTCAGGTCGCGCGCATCACTCGCATCGGTCCACAGGCGAGCGGCATCGCCGTCGTACTCGCGCGCGACATACGCCGCCAGCTCGCGGACGCGAGCGGCCATGGCGCCGGGGAAGCGGTGGATGGCCGGCGGCCCCTTGGCGGCAGCGAGCAGCGTGGCCTCATCGACCGCGGCCAGGCGCCGCGCGTCGAGCGTGCCGAGGCGCTCCAGCAGCACCTTGGGACCGGAGAACGCCTTCTGGACCGGCACCTGCTGGTCGAGGGCGAAGCCGATCAGGAGCGCCATGGGGTCTGCGACGAGCAGGCGGTCCGCCGCTTCGTCGCCGGTGAGCGGGAGTCGATCGACGGTCATGCGACCGATGGTACGCCGGCGCTAGGATGTGCGCCTTGCCACGCCCCGCCCGAGGAGGACCGATGCGCACCCTGATCACCGGTGGAACCATCGTCAACGCCGACGCCACGACCAGGGCGGACATCCTGGTCGACGGGGAGCGCATCGCCATCATCGGTACCGACCTCGACGTGGAGGCAGATCGCACCATCGATGCGAGCGGCAAGTGGGTAATCCCGGGCGCCATCGACGTGCACACGCACATGGAGCTGCCCTTCGGCGGGACGTTCGCCAAGGACACGTTCGAGACCGGCACCCGGGCCGCCGCGTTCGGCGGCACGACCACGATCATCGACTTCGCGGTGCAGCCTCGTGGCGGCTCGCTGCGGCAGGGCCTCGACGCCTGGCACGAGAAGGCCGATGGCCGGGCGTGTATCGACTACGGGTTCCACATGATCATCAGCGACGTGCGGGACGACGTGCTGTCGGAGATGGATGGGCTTGTCGACGAGGGGATCACCAGCTTCAAGCTGTTCACCGCCTATCCCGGCGTCTTCTTCAGTGACGACGGGGCCATCTTCCGCGCCATGCAGCAGACCGCGCGCAATGGCGGGCTGATCATGATGCACGCCGAGAACGGGCTGGCGATCGACGTCGTGGCGGGGCAGAACGTCGCCGCCGGCAACACCGATCCCTACTACCACGGCACGAGCCGCTCGCCGGTCCTGGAGGGCGAGGCCACCAACCGGGTCATCCGCCTGGCCCAGGTGGCCGGGGCACCGGTCTACATCGTCCATCTCTCGGCGCGGGAGGCGCTCGACGAGGTGCGGCGCGCGCGGGACGCCGGCCTGCCGGCCTTTGCCGAGACGTGCCCGCAGTACCTCTTCCTGTCGCTCGACGACATGGGCAATGGCTTCGAGGGATCGAAGTTCGTGTGCTCGCCGCCGCTGCGCCCTGCCGAGCACCAGGAAGAGCTGTGGACCGGGCTGCTCAAGGACGACCTGCAGGTCGTCTCGACCGACCACTGCCCGTTCGACTTCCACGAGCAGAAGGAGCTCGGCAGGGACGACTTCCGGAAGATCCCCAACGGCCTGCCGGGCGTGGAGAACCGGGTCGACCTCCTCCACCACGGCGGCGTGCGAGAGGGGCGCCTGACCCCCAACCGCTGGGTGGAGGTCATCTCGACGGCGCCGGCGCGGATGTTCGGCCTGCCGCACAAAGGTGCCGTGGCGGTGGGCCTCGACGCGGACCTGGTGGTCTACGACCCGAACCGGCAGCACACCATCAGCGCCAGCACGCACCACATGGACGTGGATTACTCGTGCTACGAGGGCTGGGACGTCGTCGGCGGGGCGGACGTGGTACTGAGCCGCGGGACGGTGATCGTTGACGGCGAGGCGTGGCACGGCACGCCGGGTGCAGGGCAGTTCCTCAAGCGCCAGCGTTCGCCATACCTGCGCTGAGCGCGCACTATGGTCCGTCACACCAACTGAGGAACGACATCGTGCTCCGAACCCGATTCCTGCCAGCCGGCCTGCTGGCCCTGATCCTGGTCGCCGCCGCGTGCTCGAGCGGGACGTCGGCGACCCCCAGCGCGTCCGCATCCGCCTCCGCGATGGACTCGGTCGCTTCCGAGAGCGCCGCGGCATCGGAGAGCGCCTCGGCCAGCGACGCGCTGCCGTCGATCGACCTGCCGAGCGAGGCAGCCGACCTCGAGGACATCCTGCCCGACGAGATCGGCGGCGAGCCGGTCCAGAAGTTCAGCATGACCGGCGACTCGTTCCTGAGCAGCGGCCAGGGTGACGAGGAGTTCGCCGAGTTCCTCGAGCGTCTCGACGCAGATGCCAGCGACGTCTCGGTCGCCTTCGCCTTCACGATGAGCGAGGCCTCGTCGGGCGTGTTCGCGTTCCGCGTCGCGGGTGCCAGCCAGGACCAGCTCCTCGACGAGTTCGAGGCCGCCAGCGACGATGCCGGCGACACCAGCGGTTGGTCCGATGCGACGGTGGGCGGCAAGCAGGTCCGCACCGCGGTCCAGGAGGACGAGGACGTGGCGATGTACCTCTATCCGCGCGACGATATCATCTTCATCGTTACCGCGGCCACCGAGGACGCCGCTGCCGACGTCCTCTCGGCACTGCCGTAGGGACGTGAGCGCCGCCGAGGCAGCCGAGCGGCGCCCGGCGGCGATCATCCTCAACGAGGGCGCGGGGAGCGCCCG
>JAICQM010000057.1 GCA_025937875.1 Chloroflexota bacterium | reverse complement strand
GTCAAGGTGAACGTCGTCGAGGTCCTGCGCGCCGAGCTGGCGCGGCGCTCCTGGCGGCGCGAGACGGTCGCCGTCGGTGCGGCCACCGACCCGTACCAGCCGGCCGAGGGCCGCTACCGCCTCACGCGCGGCTGCATCCAGTCCCTGGGAGCGGCCCGCACGCCGCTCGACCTCATCACCCGCGGGCCCCTTGTCGTGCGCGATGTCGACGTCCTGGCGGAGGCGGCGCGCCGTGCCGCGGTGCGGGTCAGCGTCAGTATCGCCACCCTCGACGAGCGCCTGGCGGCCACGCTCGAGCCGGGCGTCGCGCCGCCGCGCCAGCGGCTGCGCGCGATCCGAATCCTGTCCGAGGCGGGCATCGCGGCCGGCGTAGCCCTGGCGCCGGTGCTCCCCGGGCTGACCGATGCGCCGGCCCAGCTGGCGGCCGTCCTGCGCGCCGCGCGGGAGGCCGGCGCCACCCACGCTTGGTCGAATGTCCTCAACCTGCGTCCCGGGACGCGCGAGCATTTCCTGTCGGTCCTCGAGGACGCCTGGCCCGAGGAGCGGGCGAGGTACGAGCGCCTCTACCCGGCCGGTGGATCCGGCTACCTGGCGCCCGCGGCCGCGCGGCCCATCCAGCGACGCCTGGACGCTGTGCGCCGCGGGGCGGGAATCGCGGATCGGCGTACCGTGCGCCATGCTCCCCCACCGGACCCGGAGCAGCTGCCGCTCGCCCTCTGACGCGTCGCGGGGACTCCGATCAGCCGATGAGCGGGACGAAGATCGCGGCGAGCAGGAGCGCGATGCCGAGCAGCAGCACCGCTATTCCGAGCTCGATGTCGGAGACGGTGGCGGATTCGGCAATCCGTTCTCGGCGAAGCATGGGCCCATGCTGGACGGCGTGGTGCACCCCAGCAACGGCGGCCGGACGCATCGCGCGTACGTCATTCGTCGCGCTCCGCTCCCCTATTCGGCGCTCGCGACCGCGTCAGCGATGGCGCGACGCGCCGCCTCCACCCTCGCCAGCCCACCGAAGCCGACCTCGGTCACGGCGCGCCGCACCCCGTCGACGACGCGCGCCGTCACGCGCGCCGCGAGCCGCCGGCCGACAACGCCCGCGTGGAGCCCGACCAACCAGCCCAGGAGCGCGCTCGCCAGCACGGAGCCGGCGAGCAGCACGAGCGGCATGGGCAGCGGGCCGAGCAGCGGCAGCTCGACCACCGCCACCGGGACCTGCCCACCCGCGACGAAGAGCGTGACGTACCACGCCAGCGCCAGGACGAAGATCGCTCCGATGCCAAGCTGAAGCGCTCCGACCACCGGCCAGACCGCGGAGCGCGGGATCCGCAGGTCGGCGGCTGCCTCGGTCGTCACTTCGTCGAGCACCCGGGTCACGACTGCCTCCACGCTGTCGGCACCGAGGGCGTCGAGCACGGCGGGCCGGGCAGCCGGCGGGAGGGCCGCGGCCGCCTCGACCAGGGCGGCGCGGACTGGATTGAGCACCCGGCCGAGCGTCCCTCGGCGACGCCAGCCGAGCAGGTACGCCGACGGGTCGGCACTCCGCCGCCGCTGCCCCGTCAGCCAGCCGAGCAGCGCCACCGCCCGGCCGAGCAACGAACCGCCGCTCCCCCGCGCACGGGCCAGCACGGCGCTCCGCACCTGGCGCCCCACGCCGGCAGGATCGACCACCGCCAGAGCGCCGTTCGTCGCCTCGTCGATTCCTCGCTCCAGGCGCCGCGGGTCCAGCAGCGGCGTCACGGCGTCGCGGCGCGGGACCGCGACCGCATCCGCCAGGGCGCCGATGGCCTCGCCGAGGTCGGCGGTTCGCTTGGCGGCAAGCACGGCCTTCGCCTCGGACGCGCCGGCCAGATCTGCCTTCCACTCGTTGACCCCATCGCCCGCGATCGCCGAGAGAACATGGACCCTGGGATGCGGAATGCCGGACGCCACGAGCCGGGACGCCAGATCGTCGGCGACGGCGACGCGCTGCGCATCGGTCAGGCGGTCGGCCTTGTTGACGACGAACTGCATCCGGTCGGCGTGCTCGTCCATCGATCGGATGTAGCCATGCAACCGTCCGTCGTCGTATTTCTCCGGGTCGCCCACCCAGGTCACCGCATCGATCCGCGGCAGGAGCTCGTCGACCCGTGCCCGATGCTCGGTTCGCACGCTGTCGATATCGGGCAGGTCGAGGATCACCGCCGCTGACAACGTCGGGTCTGCGTGCTCGACCACGTGGCGGACCCCAAGCCAGGCGAGGAGCGGGGCAACCTCCTCGCGCCGGCTGGCTGCTACCCAGGCCAGTGGCTCGTCGGTGGTCGGTCGCACCGCTCGGACGGCGCTCACGGTGTGCCCGGCCAGCGCGTTCAACAGTGACGACTTGCCGACCCCCGTGCCCCCGGCCAGCGCCATCACGTATGCCTCCCCGCCGAATCCGGCCCGCTCGCCGACGCGGGCGGCGGCTGCCTCTGCTGCGTCGGCCGCGTCGGCCAGGCCGATCGAGCGCGCCGCAGCCGCGGCCGAGCGCAGTGACTCCAGGCGTACCTCGAGCGGGTCGATCACGCCGGCACCGCGGCCCCGGCGGCCTCCTCGGCCGCGGCCCGCAGGTCGGCGGCCAGTGATGGGTCGGCGGCGGTCCCGAGCGCCACATCGAAGCGCGACCGCTCGGCACTGAACGTCGCGTCGAGCACCTCGGTCAGCCGGCCGCGGGCGCGGCCCACGAACGCGGCGACGTTCGCCTCGCCGAACAATGCCTCGAGCAGCTTCTGGTTCACGAGCGCAGTGGCGGCGGTGATACCGACCTCGGCCCCGGTCAGTCCACCGGTGTGGACGAAGACGGCCAGCACCGCCGACGTGCCGACCGCGTTGACACCGATGCTCCCGACCCGAGCCCACCCTCGGCGCCGCTCACCGAGCTCGCGAATCTCTCGACCGATCTCGGCTGCCCAGCCCTCCAGCTCTGCGGTCAGGCGCTCGGACAGACCCGGCGACGCCCCCCACAGGCTCACCTGCTCGGCGAGGGCGACCGCGCCGTACCGATCCTCCGCCCACGTGACGGCGGTCCGCTGCGCGGCCGCGTCCGCGTGCTGCACCGTCAGGGCCACCAGGTCGGCGAATGCGGCCTCGCGAACCTCGACCGCCGGCGCCGGCGGCCCCGGCTGCACCAGGCTGCGCAGGGTTGCCGCGATGCGACCGACCCCCTGGGCCAGGATGCGGGCCACCTGGCCGGCACCGACGAAGTCCTGCCACTGGCGCAGCACCTCGGCCCGCATGAAGGTGCCTCGACCGACCTCCTCGCCCAGCGCGGCGCGACGCTCCCGGTAGGCCCGATCGGCCACCGAACGCAGCTCGGCGACAGCCGCCTGCTCGTCGTCGACTTCACGGGCGATCTCCTCGATGGCGGGTGGCAACCCGGCCAGGGCGGCAGCGAGGCTGCGACGCGCGATCTCGCGGCGGCCCACCTGGTCGGCCATCAGCCGGTCGAGCGCCTCCCGGAGCGGCGCCACGGCTGCGGCATCCAGTGCGTCGCGATCCGGATCGAGCGCGCCCTCCAGCACCGGCAGGACCTCCAGCGCGCCGAAGGCCCCCGCCGCGACGAGGTCACCGCGCTCGAGCAGGTGGCGATAGTCGGCCAGGACGGCAGCCGTCTCCTCAGGATCGGGAGGCAAACGGTTGAGGACCGCGAGCAGCGGCACGCCGCGCTGGCGGGCGCGCTCCAGGATTGCCCACGGCACCTGGTCGGCATACCGGGTCGCCGTGGAGACGAAGACGACCAGGTCGGCGGCCTCGAGCAGGTCGACCGCCAGCGCGCGGTTGGCGAGCTCGACGCTGTCGAAGTCCGGCGCATCGACGAGCACCACGCCGCGTCGCGCCCCCGCATCGGTCCGCAGGTCGAGCGCTCCGCGCGCGACGATCCCCGGCAGCAGGGACGCAGAGGCGTCGTCGGGATGCGCGAGCGCCACCGGGCGCCGGGTGGTGGGACGCAGGACGCCGGACGGGCTGATGCCGCCGCCGGCGAGCGCATTGAAGAGGCTCGACTTGCCGCTCCCGGTCGAGCCGAGCAGCACGACGACCAGCGGCGCCTCCACGCTGGCGGCGCGAGGCGCGACGTACTCGACGACATGGCGGCGCACCCGCTCGGCTCGGGCGGCGCGGTTGGGGCCCGGGGCAGCCGCCGCCCGTCGCTCGAGCGCAGCCGCCAGACGGGCCAGGGTATCGGCCAGCATGTGCCTGCGAGTGTGCACGTCTCGGGCCGCGTTGCCTGGGCAGGGATGCATCCCCGCCGAACGCGGATGACGCGAGCCGGGCGGGCTCGAGCTGCTGGGCGGTTCGGGAGCTCTACGCGGCGTCGATGGTGCCGGTGATCCGGGTGGGCACGACGCGCACGATCAACCGGGGGTCATCGGCCTGGTGGTTCCGATAATCGGAGCCCAGGTACCGATGCGACAGGCGGTCGATGTGGTCGGCGGCGCCCGCTTCCGTCTTCTCGACCACGCGACCCTGGACCTGCATCCAGCGCCACATGTTGGCCGGGTCGACCATGAGAAGCGTCACGGGGGTGCCGGGCTCGAGGCGAGATCCCCAGCGCCGGCTGCGGGTGGCGTTGAGCCAGAGCTCGTCCTCGCGGCGCTCGTACCAGATCGGGTTGAGCTGGACCGTTCCGTTGGCCCGAATGGTTCCGATGGTGGCGGGCATGACCTCGTCCAGGAAGTCTCGCTGGGTATCGGTCAGCTGGACGGCGTCCGGCGAGCGTGTCTGTGTGTGCATGTGATTGATTATGCAACTAATTTGGCCAACGTGCGCGGTCGGGTCAGGTCGCACCGCGCAGGAGCGTCGCCTTGAGGGCCTGGATGCGGTCGTAGGACTCGTCGATCCGCGTCTCGCTGATGCGGCCGGCGGCCACGAGATCCTCGATCAGATCGACGGTGCGGGTCACCAGCGAGCCGCCCCGCGTCGGCGGGTTGGCGATCATCAGCAGGTCGACGCCTGCCAGTACGGTTAGCCGCACCGCTTCGTCCCATCCGTACGCCGCGCTGATGGCGCCCATCTGGAGGTCGTCGCTGATGACGACGCCCCTGAAGCCGAGGCGGCCGCGCAGCAGGCCGGTGATCGTCTTCTTCGACAGCGTCGCGGGGTGATCGGGGTCGAGCCGGGCGTTGAAGATGTGGCCGGTGGTGATCGTGTCCGCCCGGCCGCTGGCGATGAGGGCGGCGAACGGGGCGAGCTCGGCATCGGTCCAGCGACGCGTGACGTCGACGACGCCGAGGTGCGTGTCGGCGGCCGCGCTGCCCTGCCCCGGGAAATGCTTGAGGCTCGCCCGCACACCCGCGTCGTGCAGGCCGTCGATGAAGGCGGCGGCCTGTGCCGTCACCACCGCGGCGGAGGCGGAGAAGCTGCGCCCGTTGCGACCGATGGCCGGGTTGCGGGGGTTGACGTTGACGTCGACGACCGGCGCCAGGTCGAGGTTGATGCCCATCGAGGCCAGCGTGCGACCGATGCCGAGGCCGATCGACCGCGTGAACGCGGGATCGTTGCGCGCCCCCAGGCTGGCCGCGGTGGGCGTGGCCGCGAACCCGTTGCGCCGGTTGAGCCGCGCGACGCTGCCGCCCTCCTGGTCGACGGCCACGATGAGCGGGCTGCGCGGACCGCTCTTGAGCGCCGCCCCCTGCAGGCCGGCGACGAGCGCCCGCAGCTGCGCCGGCGAGGCGATGTTGCGGCCGCGGTCGAAGAGGAGGACACCGCCCACCGCGTCGTCGGTGATGGCACGCATGACCGGCGAGGAGGGCAGCACGCCGGTGCCCTGGAACCCGACGAGCAGCATCTGCCCGATCTTGGTGCGCAGCGCCGGTCGCCGGAACGTGGCGCTGAGCGCCGGCTGGGCGCCTCGCGCCGGCAACATTCGTGGGGCGAGGCGCTCGGGCGTGACGTACGGGTCGGGGTTCCAGACCTTCGTCGCGCCGCCGGCCATGGTCCGCGGCGCGCTGGGGGGTGCGGGCTCCGCCGGCAGGAGGGATGAGATCGCGCGCCGCAGCCCCGACTCGGCGACCACGGCGCCGAGCCCGATCCCGATGCCGAGGAGGAACCGCCTCCGGGTGAAGATTCGCTCGAGGTCGCCGGTGCTCACGCCGGCGCCACCCTAGCACGGACGCTACGCCGCCAGGGCCGCCTCGAGGGCGGGGTCGCGGCCGGCGAAGAAGTCGGCGGCGCGCGACGGGACGGCGATTTCGGGCTCGATGGTGAGGCGCGGGTCGTCGGGGAAGCCCATCTGCCAGTAGCGGGTCGAGACGCCGACCCGCATCGGGATCGGCCAGTGCTCGAGCTCGACCCAGGCCACGTCGTTCCAGAAGTTGAGGCCGCCGCCCATCGGCTCGCCCACGAAGGTGGCATCGGTGGTGCGCTCGATCTCCGTGGCCAGGTTCGAAGCGGCCGAGAACGTGGTGCGGTCGATCAGCACGAACAGGCGGCCGGGCACGTTCACGTCATCGGCCTGGAGGGCGCCCAGCAGCTGGCGGTAGGTCGTGTTGTCGCCGCCGGGGTTCTGGCGCAGGTCCAGGATGACGCGGTCGACGTCCGGCGCCCCAGCCCGCTGGCGCAGGATCGCCAGGGCATCGGTCGGGACGCGCTGCACCTGGCGGTAGCGGAGATACACGGTCCGCGACCCCTCCAGCTCCTCGACCCTGAACGGCGGATCGTCACCCGGTGGCAGGCGCAGCATGCCGAGCTCGCCGGCCCACGCCACGTGCTCGCGGAGGGTGATCGCCTCCACCGCGAGGGGCTCCGCACGCCCGTCGACGCTGAGCGCCACCGCCGACTCCTCCAGACCGATGATGCCGAGCCCGCGGAGCACGTCGAGGCGGAGGAGGTACAGCGGGCGGAAGCTCGGCACCGTCGCCGGCCCGTCGCGCGGGACGAGCGGCTCGATGGCGGCGAGGACGTCCGCGACCGGCCAGCCGCCGACGGCGGTGATGCGCGAGCCGACGAGGCCGGCGCCGCCGGCGGTCGCATCGGTCACGAAGAGGCCCTCCTCGAACTCCCAGACTCGCAGCGGCAGCACCTCGATCGCGTCGCTGGTGGGCAGCGCGAACTGGTGGCCGTCGCGCCCCTCGCGGGACAGCAGTGCCACCACGCGCATGAGCTCGACCATCGCCTCCGGCGGTGCCAGATCCGGCAAGCGGGCTTCGAGCGCCTCGAGCTCGGCGACCCAGACCGGGCGCGGGATGGCGTGGAACGGCTCCGGATGGGTCCGCTCGAGCCGCTCCAGGAGCAGGTCCAGGTCGGCCGCCGCGAGGTCGATGACGGGCGTAGCTGCGGCGCTCGGGCTCGCCCCGCCGCTTCCGCCGCAGGCGGACAGCAGCAGGGCCAGGATCAGGGTCGCGACGCACATGGATCGCATGCAGCGCCGAGCCGCCGAGCGGCACGAGTGTGACAGCCTCGACTGAACCACCGAGCCATCCCACGGGTAAGGTGTCAGCAGGAGGGATCACGCCATGGCCGGACCCGCCCACCGGACCGATGCCGGCCGCGCGCGGCGCGCGGTGGCCCTGGCCGTGCTCGTCGCCGCCGCCGCGGCCCTGGTGGCCACGTCGCCGCTTCCCGACTCGGTGACCTTCGACGCCGATCACACCGTGACCGTGGAGCTCGAGCCCGACGCGCCACGCGTCGTGGGCCGGTTGACGCTCGACATCTCGGCACCCACCCTGCCGCCGGTCGAGGTGGCACCGAACGGCATCCAGGGCCGGGTCAGCTTCGACATCGTTGGCGGAGACAGCCTCGATGGTGTCGCGATCCGGGCGGTGTCGCTCGAGGTCCCGGCAGTGGCGGCCACGGAACCGCTCGGTGCGACGTTCGACCTCGCCGACCTGTGCGCCGTTGGTGAGGACTGCAACCGGTCATTCGAGATCACCCTCGACGACCTGGGCACCCCAGGCGCCGGGCGCGAGGTCAGGATCCGGGCCCGCGTCGCCGTCACCTACGAGCGGCTGCTGGAGATTCCCGATGGAGCCGCAGCGGCCTGGGAGCAACCCGTGGCGTTCACCGCTGGCCCGGCGGGGCCGACGGTGACCGCCGACCTGCCGCTCGAGGAGCTCCGCCTCGATGCTGAGCACCCCGCGGCCCTGCGCGTGCTCAACCTGATCGCGGCACCGTCGGCGCTCGATGGGCGGACCAGCGCCTGGATCGAGGCTGACGCGCAGGGCGAGGACGTGCGCATCACGGTGACCGAGCGCGACCAGGTGCTCCAGTCGTACAACGCCCTGTTCGATCCGTTCGCGACCTGCGACCCGGCGATTCCCTGCTCGCGACCGGTCGTCATTCGCTTCGAGCTGCGGGGCGGGGACGTCCAACGAGTCGCGGCGGTCGCGTGGGCAGCGCACGTGCGGGCGGGGTTCCCCGACGCCGACGGGGTCCCGGCCGGGGCGGAGGTGAGCGTGTCGCTCGAACGGAGCGCTGATGCGGGACCAGACGACCCGAGGCTGAGCACCACCCTCTCCGGCCGCATCGCCGCCGACGACGAGGAGGGCATGGTTCGGCTGCGGGGCGAGATCCCGCCGGCCGCCCTGCGGGTCGGAGGCTTCGCCGGCGACATGGTCCCGGTGCTGGCGATCTTCACCCTGAGCGCCGCCGAGTCCGGGCAGGTCCAGGCCTATGCCGGCGAGTCGGTGAAGGTGCAGCTCGGCGGCGGCGGCGGGTCGCCGACGTCCGTCCTGCTCCCGATCGAGTGCCAGCCCGAGCTGCATTGCAGCCCCACGATGTCGATCGACGCTCGGAACTACGCATCACAGGGCCGCGACGTGCTGCCACTCGACTGGACGGTGGAGCTGCGCGTGCTGTACCCGACGCTCGATGCCGCCCCGCCGTCGCGGCTCTCGCTCCGCGTGCTGCCGGACACGCGATGAGCCCGCCGCAGTCGGCCGGCCGGCACCCGCGGGTCCGGCCACGTCGGCGGGGAAGGATCCTGCTCTGGGTCCTGCTCATCCTGGGGCTGGCGCTGGCGGTCCCCGTGGTGGCCTTCATCATCGACCCGCCGTTCAGCGTGGAGACCGGCCATCTCACCGCGCATCACGAGCGCGACGTGGACCTCGCCGATGGGGCCACGGGTAGCCTGCGGCTCGACCTTTCGACGTCGCCCGGCATCTGGAGCACGTACCTGCCCGAGGCCTTTCCTCCGATCGAGGTGAGCGCACGCGTCGTCGACGCGTCCGGGGCCGAGGGAACCGGCGCTCGCCTGCGCCTCTACCCGATCGACGCCACGCTCCCGCCGCTGAGGCTCGAGCTCGACGACGCCAAGGGGCGGATCGCGTGGCAGATCGCGTGCGGCGACGTCGGGCCGACCTGCGCGCAGAGCTACCAGGTCGTCGCCGTGGGCGCCGCACCCGGTGCCAAGGTACGAGTCGCGGTCGACGCGGAGCTCGACTATCCGCTGTACGTGGAGGCCCCCGCCTTCGCCGGCATCGATCTCCGCTCGACCCAGCTGGATGTCGCGGGCGCGTTCACCGCGACCGAGCTCAGCGGCTCCGCGCGCCTCAGCGCCGACGGGCCGATCGCCACGCAGGAGCTGGCGCTGAGCACCGGAGGCGTGACGGCCACGGCCGGCGGCGGGCTGATCACCGCGAGTGCCGTTCGCGTCGACGGCGAAGCACGACCGACCGGCTTCGAGGCGCCCCCAGCGGTCCGCGTCGCGGTCACCGACGAGGACGGCCGCCTGCTGGCCGATCTCGGCGTTCGGCCCGGCACCACGACCGCTTCGTCGCTGCGGCTGCCGGCCGCGTGCGCCATGCCTTGCGAGACGGCGTGGCGGGTCGTCGTGCTGTGGCAGGACCTCGCCGACCAGGCGTACGAGGTGGAATGGCGGATCGAGGCCGGGGCCGTGCTGCCGTCGGGCGCTTTGGAGGTGGCGGCCCGAAGGGTCGCATCGGAGCCGGCGCCGGCCTCGAGCCGGGAGGTGACCGGGGACGGGACGGTGGGACTCGGTGGTGCGCTGTTCCCGGAGCAGGACCTCGCGTCCCCGCTCGCGGTGACGGAGGGACGGCTCCCCGACGCGCTCACCGTCCTGCACGTTGAGCTGACGCTGCGAGACACCGTGGGCGAGCCCGTGCGCGACGCGTACCAGCTGGTGGCCGAGTTCCCCGACGAGCGTCGAACCGAGCTGCGCCAGGTCTTGCTGCCCGGGGAGACGGCGACCATGGCGCTCGCCGTCCCACCCTGCCCCAACCGCTGCGGGTTGACGGCGTTCCGAATCATCGATCCGGTGCAGCCCGACCTGCAGGCGGGCGGGGTCGACGTGACATGGGCCGTGCGAATCGCACGCTGGGAGGTGCCATCGTGACGGTGCGCCGCATCGAGCTCGCCGAGGTCGTCCTCCACCCCCTGTCGCTCGCGGCGCTGGCGCTGCTGCTCATCAACGACAACCTCGTGAAGACACAGAGCCCGGGATTGTTGAGTGGCAAGCTGTCCGGGGTGGCGGGCATGGCGCTGATGCCGATCGTTCTCTTTGGCCTTGCCATCGTGGCAACCGAAGTCAGCGGTTGCCTCCCGCGCCCGGGCCGCCGCGCAGCGGCAGCCTGCATCGGCCTCGTCGCCGTCGCCTACGCCGCCGTCGAGCTGTGGCCGTTGGCGACCGACGCCTATCGCTGGACGTGGGGCCTGCTCCAGTGGCCGGGACGGGCGCTCGCGGCGATGGCTGCCGGCAACCCGGTGGCCGGCGTGCGGCCGGTGGCCGCCTGGGCCGACGCGTCCGACCTGCTGGCGCTCCCGGCCGGCCTGGCGCTGGCGGTCATCCTCCGTCGGGCGGCACGGCCGCGCGACGAGGCGCCGCGGATGCGCCGCCATCGGTCCAACCAGGCCATCTGAACCACGGGACCCGTCACACCTCTCGGCGGCCGGGGCTCTATCGACTGTCACCGGCACGCAGGAGCCTCCATGTCCCGTTCGCATCGCCGCATCCCCGCCCTGGGACTGGTCGCCTTGCTTGTCGCCGCCTGCGGCGGACCGCCGGCGACGACGTCCGGTGACGTGCCCTCCGTACCTGCCTCGCCCGCCACGTCGAGAGCACCGGAGGCATCTGTCTTCTCGTTCCCCGGCGGCGACACGCCGAACGTGACGCGTGAGCTGGCCGGCTTCCCGGACGAGAGCTACATCAACCCCGGCGCGGTGCTCGTCGACGACGACGGCACGTTCCACATGTTCGCCAACGCGTTCACGGCCTGGCCGGGCACCGTCTCGTTCCCCCACCTCACCTCGACCGATGGCGTGGCCTGGACCCTGTCCGCCTCGTCCCCCGCCTTCACCAGCGAGGACGTCCCGTTCGCCGAGCCGGGCGCGGACGTCTCGACCGGGTTCATCGCCGACGACGGAACCTGGACGCTCGTCCTCGAGTCGGTCAACTTCACCGACCCGTGGGCCATCGGCCGCGCCACGGCACCCGGTCCCGACGGTCCGTGGACCATCGATCCGGAGCCGATCCTCACCGCCGGCGCGGAGGGCGACTGGGATGCCGGCGGCCTGTCGTGGCCGAGCGTCGTGCGCGGCGACGAGGGCTGGGCGATGTACTACGCCGCCGCCGAGCGGCCACGGACGCCGACGCAGGCCATCGGCCTGGCGACCTCGACCGACGGGATCACCTGGACCAAGCATCCCGAACCGGTGCTGGAGCCGGGCGCCACCTGGGACGCCGCCGGGATCGACCGCCCGCGCGTGCAACGGACCGATGCCGGCTGGCTGATGATCTACGCCGGCGCCGGCCAGAGCCTCAGCGACCGCGGCCTGGCCTGGTCCGACGACGGGGTGAGCTGGACGCCGGACCCGGCCAACCCGGTCCTGGGCCGCGACGACTTCCCGATCCAGGGCAACACCTGGGACACCGCCCTGCTCGTCCACGACGGCGAGCTGCGCTACTACATGGAGATCGGATCCGCGGGTGGTGGTGGCACCACGGACATCTACCTCGCCACCGCACCCGCAGACCTGCCGCGCCCCTAGCCGCTACGCTGCGCGCATGACCGACGCGCCCACGCCCGCCATTGCGCT
>JAICQM010000179.1 GCA_025937875.1 Chloroflexota bacterium | reverse complement strand
ATGACATGATCAACCGACCAACAGGAGCGAATGGATGAGCGGACCCCGCGGGGAGATCGTCGACCTGCCGGCCGGCACCGGGATCGCCGAGGAGGTGCCCGGGCGCCAGTCGCCGTGGGCGGCGCGGCCGACGCCGACGCGCGGCCCGGCCTACGGTGCCGGCTCGGCGATCATCTGCGACAACCTGGTCAAGATCTACAAGGTCGCCGAGCTCGAGGTGGTGGCGCTCCAGGGGCTGGACCTGCTGGTCGAGCCGGGCGAGTTCATCGCCATCGTCGGCGCCTCGGGGAGCGGGAAGTCGACGCTGCTCAACGTGCTGGCCGGGCTGGACACGCCGTCGGCGGGGCGCGCGATCGTGGCCGACCACGACCTCGGCGCGATGAAGGTCGCCGAGCGCACCGCCTACCGGCGCCGGGTCATCGGTTTCGTCCGCCAGCAGACCGCCGCCAACCTGCTCCCCTACCTGACCGCGCTCGAGAACGTCGAGATGCCGATGCTCCTCGACGGCCGATCGCGCCGCACCCGCCGCCAGCACGCCCGCGAGCTCCTCGACCGCGTGGGCCTGGCCGACCGGGCCGACCATCGGCCCGACCGGCTGTCCGGCGGCGAGCAGCAGCGCGTCAGCGTGGCGGTGGCGCTGGCCAACAACCCGCCGGTGCTCCTCGCCGACGAGCCGACCGGCGAGCTCGACACCTCGACCAGCCGCGAGGTGTTCGCTGCGTTGCGCGCCGTCAACACCGACCTGGGCGTGACGATCGTGGTCGTGACCCACGATCCGCTGGTTGCGGGCCATGTCCGGCGCACGGTCGCCATCCGCGACGGGCGGACCGCCACCGAGACCCTGCGCCGCGACACGACCGCCGAGGAGGTTGAGGCCCACGGCGAGACGATCGCCGAGGAATACGCGGTCCTCGACCGCGCCGGGCGGCTCCAGCTGCCCCGCGAGCACGTCGAGGCGCTGCACCTCGAGCGGCGCGTGCGCCTGACGCTGGAGGCGGACCACATCGGCGTCTGGCCCGACGGGCGCAAGCGCGAGGAGGAGGACCGATGACCGCCCTGCGCGCCACCGCCTCGGTGCCCCTCGTGGAGGCCGTGGGCCTCAGCCGCGACTTTCCGATGGGCAACGGCGTGGTCCATGCCCTGCGCGGCATCGACCTGGTCGTGCCACGCGGCCAGCTGGTGGCGGTCGTGGGCCGCTCCGGGTCCGGCAAGACGACGCTGCTCAACCTCGTCGGCGGCCTGGACCGGCCGACCGCCGGCAGCGTCCGGCTCGACGGTGAGGAGCTGGCCCATCTCCCCGAATCGGCCCTCGTCCAGTTGCGCCGGCGTCGCGTCGGGTTCGTGTTCCAGGCCTTCGGCCTGCTCCCGATCCTGTCGGCTGCCGAGAACGTCGAGGTGCCGATGCGCCTGCTGCGCACCGATCCCGTCGAGCGCTCGGAGCGGGTGCGCCAGCTGCTCGATCTCGTCGGGCTCGGCGAGCGCATGGGTCACCGGCCGCATGAGCTGTCCGGCGGCGAGCAGCAGCGCGTGGCGCTGGCGCGCGCCCTGGCCAACCGGCCCGAGCTCCTCGTGGCCGACGAGCCGACCGGTCACCTCGACTCGCAGACCGGGCGCACGATCATGCGGCTCATCCAGTCGCTCGTGCGTCACGAGGGGGTGACCGCCATCGTCGCGACCCACGACCCAGTGCTGATGGACCTCGCCGACCGGATCGTCGAGCTCTCCGACGGCCAGGTGATGGGCGACCACGCCCCGAGCCACTGAACCGCGCTGGCCATCGACCACGGCATGCCGCCCGGGCACGTATCGGCCACTGAGTGGCTGAATGTGCCGGGGAGGAAGGGAACGGCGAGACAACCGGCCGCCTGCGTGCCCGTTGCCTACCTGGGCGGCGAGATCAGCCACTCAGTGGCCGGTACGTGCCTCCCCCGCAATCCCGCGCCCCCAGGCTACTCGAGGCTGAACCAGACCCTGACGCGGGCGCTGATCTCGATCTCGCCGGGCGCGACCTCGGTGGGGACGCTGTCGGCCGCCATCTCGGCCTTCATCGCGCGCATCGCGAACGGCGCCGGCATCCCGTCACCCTCCTCCTCGATCCGCAGCGGCGCGCCCAGCGTCACCCCGGCCGCGGTGGCCAGCGCCTCGGCCCGCCCGCGGGCATGGGCGACGGCGGCGGCGAGCGCCTCCTGCGCCGCGCCATCGGGCTCGGCAAGCTCCATGGTCGTGCCGTGGACCTGCGTCGGACCGTCGTCGACGAGGGCATCGAAGATGGCGCCCAGCTGCGAGAGGTCGCGGACGCGGATGCTGAAGGGCCGGGTGGCCTCGTAGCCGGACAGCCTGGTGCCACGGGCGTGGTCGTAGGTCGGGTGGGCCTGGAGCGACGGCGCCTGCACGTCCGCGTCCGGCACGCCGATCGTGCGCAGCGCGGCGAGGATCTCAGACGCGCGCGCGTTGGCCCGGTCGCGCGCCCCATCGAGCTTGCGATCGCGGACCGATACCGCCGCGCTCACCACGGCGGTATCCGGCGTGCGCAGCACGCTTCCGTCACCGGTGACCGCGATGTGGCGGCGGGCCATCAGTCGGTCGCCTCGAACACCGCCGCGATGCCCTGGCCGACGCCGATGCACATCGTCGCCAGGCCGTATCGGGCGCCTCGCCGCCGCATCTCGTGCACCAGGGTCGCTGTGAGCCGCGCTCCGGATGCCCCCAGCGGGTGCCCGATGGCGATCGCGCCGCCGTTGACGTTGACCTTCTCCGGGTCGAGCCCCAGCTCGCGGATGCAGGGCACGGCCTGCGCCGCGAAGGCCTCGTTGAGCTCGACGAGGTCGAGGTCGGCGACGCTGAGACCGGAGCGCTCCAGGGCGCGGCGGCTGGCCGGGATCGGTCCGAGCCCCATCGTCGCCGGGTCGACGCCGGCCACCGCCGAGGCGACGAGGCGCGCCATCGGCCGCAGCCCGAGCTCGGCCGCACGGGCGGCGCTCGTCACCAGCACCGCCGCCGCGCCGTCGTTGATGCCGCTGCTGTTGCCGGCAGTCACGCTGCCCAGCTCGTCGCGGCGGAACGCCGGCTTGAGGCGAGCGAGGCTCTCGAGCGTGGCATCCGGGCGGGGGTGCTCGTCGGTGTCCAGGACGCGCGTGCCCTTGCCATCCGCTACCTCGATCGGGATCACCTCGTCCGCGTAGCGGCCGGCCGCCTGGGCAGCTGCCCAGCGCTGCTGGGAGGTGACCGCGAACGCATCCTGCTCCTCCCGGCTCACCTCGCAGCGCTCGACCACGTTCTCCGCCGTCTCGCCCATCGAGTACGGGTAGTACGCGTCGGCAAGCCGTGGGTTGGTGAAGCGCCAGCCGAGCGTGGTGTCGTACAGCGCCTGCTCGCCGCGGGGGAAGGCGGCCGACGGCTTGGCCATCACCAACGGTGCACGGGTCATCGACTCCACGCCACCGGCCACGAAGACCGATCCGTCCCCGTATGCCACCGCGTGCGCGGCGGTCACGACGGCCTGCAGGCCGCTCCCGCACAGCCGGTTTACGGTCTGCCCCGCGACCTCGATCGGCAGCCCGGCCAGCAGCGCCGCCATGCGGCCCACGTTGCGATTGTCCTCGCCGGCCTGGTTGGCCGCCCCCAGGATCACGTCGTCGACCACCGCCGGGTCGATCCCGGTCCGCTCGACGAGGGCACGGATGACGTGCGCCGCCATATCGTCGGGACGGACGCCGGCAAGGGCGCCGCCGTAGCGGCCGAACGGCGTGCGCAGCGCGTCGACGATGACCGGGGTCCGGGCGGGATCGGTGCTCATGTCGGTCGATGCTACCCCAGCCCCGGGGTTGCCAGCGACGGTAGCATCGGTCGATGGATCTCTACCCATGGCTCAAGGCGCTGCACGTCCTGCTGGCCATCGTCGCCGTCGGCTTCAACGCCACCTACGCCATCTGGCAGCTGCGCGCCACGCGCGAACCCGACCACATGGGCTGGGCGCTGCGCGGGATCAAGTT
>JAICQM010000240.1 GCA_025937875.1 Chloroflexota bacterium | reverse complement strand
GCGACGTTCGCGCACTGGGCCGATGCGCGCGCCGAGGACGCCGACATCGGCGGTGTGGCGAGGATGAACTGGCTGCCGCCGCAGATCTTCCTGTTCATCATCAGCTTCATCCCGGCCACCATCGCCGTCTACCTCGGCGCGCCGGTGGTCGAGAACGCCATCAGCTGGCTCAACACCAACGCACCGTGGGTGCTGTCCGGCCTTCAGATCGCCGGCGGGCTGCTCCCGGCCATCGGTATCGCGATGAACATGCGGTTCATCTTCCGCGGCACGGTGTGGCCCTACTTCTTCATTGGCTACATCATGGCCGTCGCCTCGGCGGGCGGCCTCAACATCGTGATGATCGGCCTCGTGGGCGTTGCCCTGGCGTTCATCCACGTGTCGCTGCTCGGCGGCGGCGCCGGTCCCACCGCGCGCCAGACGACCGCGGATCGGGTCCAGGCCACGCGGGACGTGGCCGCCACCTCGGAGGGTGTGTGAGATGGCCGTCGAACAGCGTCGGGTCGAGCTGACCAAGGGCGACGTCCGTCGCGCCTTCTGGCTGTGGACCTTCTTCAGCCACGCCAACTACAACTACGAGCGGCTCCAGGGCACGGCGTTCGCCCACATGATGACGCCGATCATCCGCCGTCTCTACACGTCCGAGGAGGAGATCCGGGCCGCCCTCAAGCGGCACCTCGTCTTCTTCAACACCGAGCCGAACGTCGGGTCGGTGATCCACGGTGCCGTCATCGCGATGGAGGAGCAGCGCGCCAACGGCGCCACCGACATCGACGACGACGCCATCAACTCGGTGAAGACCGGCCTCATGGGCCCGCTGGCCGGCGTCGGCGACACGATCACCCAGGGAACCATCACCCCCATCCTGCTGACCATCGGCATCGGGCTGGCGCAGGCGGGGAACATCCTGGGCCCGATCCTGTACTTCGTCCTCGAAGTCGGGATCATGACCGCCCTCACCTACTTCATGTTCATGCAGGGCTACGTCCGGGGGCGCGAGGGCGTCACGACCATCCTGCGGTCGGGGCTGCTCGACCGGGTGGTGCTCGGCGCGAGCGTCTTGGGAAACGTGGTCCTCGGAGCGCTGACGGCGCAGTTCGTCATGCTCTTCATCGCCCCCACCATCACCATCAACGACAACCCGTTCAACATCCAGGCCATCATCGACGACGTGATGCCCGGGCTCATGCCCCTGCTGTTCACGCTGCTGACGTGGTGGCTGCTGGCACGGCGCAACGTCTCGCCGATCACGCTGCTGATCGTCTACCTGGTCGTCGCCCTGGTCGGCGCCTTCCCGTTCTTCGGGCCGGCCGGCCAGTGCGGCTCATCGATCCTCAACGCCTTCTTCGCCTGCCCGGTCCCGGGTGCCGAGGAAGCGGCCGCACTGCTCATGCCGTGAGCCTGCGTTGAGTCCCAGCCTCGCACGATGGCCCGGGCCGAGCGCCCGGGCCATCGATTCCCCTCCCGCATGAGCGAGCGCCGGCCGCTGATCGGCCCCGGTGAGACGTGGGCCATCGTCACCGCCCTCTCCTACACCACCGTCAACGCCCTGCTGCGCTGGGCGGCGGTCGAGATCGACCCCTGGCTGGGCTCCATGCTGCGCCAGGTGCCCATCGCCCTCCTGGCCTGGACCGCCGTCCTGTGGATCGACCGCGGCGCCATCCAGCCCTCGAGCGAACGCTTCCTCGGCTGGGGCGTGCTGGCCGCCCTCGTCGTGGCCGGCTTCAGCTCGTTCGTGGTCGGCAACGTCTTCTTCTTCGGTGCCCTCTCCAACGCCGGCCTTGGCCCCGCCGCCGCCGGGGCGCAGGGCGGTGTGGTGGTCGCCGGCGCCATCGGCAGCATGCTGCTCGGCGAGCACCCCAGTCGCCGCGCCTGGATCGGCTTCAGCGTGGTCGTGATGGGGATGGTGTTCATCGCCACCGCGCAGGGCACCCCCGGCGGTCCCTGGCTGCTCGGCCTCCTCTTCGCCCTGGGGGCCGGCACCGCCTACGCGGCCAGCAACCTCGTCACGCGCAGCGTCCAGCGACGCCGGGCGGCGCTGTGGGTGACGCTCGCGGCCAACAGCGTCGGCGGCCTGGGGGTCCTGCTCGTCATCCAGCTCATCCGCGGCGGCGGCAACCCGCTGGACGGCGGTGACGGGGACCAGATGCTGGTCGTGCTGGCCGCCGGTGTGGTCAACGCACTGGCCCTGATCAGCATCGCCGCCTCGCTGCGCCACATCGACGTCGCGGCGGCGAGCAGCATCCAGAGCGGCGTCGTCGTCTTCAGCTTCCTGGCCGCGGTCTTCATCTTCAACGAGACCGGGTCCTGGCCGATGATCGTGGGCGTGACCGCGGTGGCGGCCGGGATCCTGATCGCCAACCTGCG
>JAICQM010000262.1 GCA_025937875.1 Chloroflexota bacterium | reverse complement strand
CGGCAGCCTGCGTGTCTGCGACATTGGCTGTGGCGCTGGCGGAGACCTCGCCGCTTGGCGCGAATCGGGCGCCAGCGAGGCAGGGCTTGCTGGAACCGAACTCCTTGAGGAACCCCTCACGGCGGCGCGAGCAGCTCTGCCGGCAGCCGACCTGCGCCTCGTCGACGGGTTCATCCTCCCGTGGGAGGACCGGCTCTTTGACCTGGCGTGGGCTTCCATGACGTTCTCGTCGATCAGAAGCGCAGCGAGCCGCCGCCGGCTGTTCACCGAGATGTGGCGCGTCACGCGACCCGGCGGGATGCTCGCCCTCTACGATTTCCGGATTCGCAAGCCGACCAATCCGGACGTCGTCGCCATGACGCAGCGGAGCATCGGCGCGCTCGGTCCGCCGCCAACTCGGCGCGTGGCCGTCACGCCATTCCTGCCGGCGCTCCCGCTGGTACTCCGGCTACCCAAGCCCATGCGCGAGCGACTGCTGAGGATCTTGCCGAGGACCCACGCGATCTGGATCTGGGAGATCCCGCCGGTGGAGGAAGGCAGCAATGTCAGATGATCGGCTGAGGTTCGTGCCGGTCGTCGCCGCGGTCGGGGCGTTCATGGCGTTCCTTTCTGCCGCGCTCGTCATCTGGGCTCACGGCCTCGAGCCGCCGATGGACGACTTCCAGGCTTACTGGGACGCAGGCCACCACATCGGATTCGGCGACAGCCTCTACCAACCGACCGGCGAGTTCCGGTACGCCCCGTGGTTCGCCTGGCTGTGGGCGCCGTTCACGGCGCTGCCCGAGTCGACCGTCCGCGTCGGGTGGTACCTGCTCCTGCTCGGGGCATCCGCCTCCGTGCTGCTCCCCATGGTCCGATTCGGCCTCGCCGGATGGTGTGCAGCGGGCGTGATGAGCGTGTTCTTCGTCGACGGCGCCGCGACCGGCAACGTCTCGCCGCTCATGGCGGCAGCGCTCTTCCACGCCCTGCCGAACAGGGTCGGTCCGGCTGCCATCGCGGCCTGTGCTTCCCTCAAGGCCGTGGCCATCGTCCTGGTGATCGTGTATGTGGGGCGGCGAGAGTGGGCTTCCGCGGCCGTGACCGTCGCCCTCACGGCGGCGCTCGTTGCTCCGATGCTTCTCTACGACGTATCGGGCTTCGCCGTCGCGCCGATGCCCACGACGTACGGCCTTGGCACGACCCCGGTCCTGTGGGGAGGGCTGGCCCTGATCGCGCTGGGGGTCGCATACCGCCTGTCAAGGACGCGATTCGCGTGGTTGGCCGCCTCGCTTGCCTCGCTGGCTGCGTCGCCGCACCTGTTCCTGCACTACTTCGCGCTGATCGCCCCTGGCCTGGTCGAGCCTCCGCCCCCCGGCCGCCCGGTAGTACCGTTGATCCACCGCACCGGGCACCGTAGCCTGCAGCCCGACTGAATCGGAGGCACCGCGTGGCGTCGCAGGATCCAATCGAGCGCATCCCCTTCCATCGGCCCGCCATGGGCGACCGCGAGATCGCGGCCGCGGTGGAGGTGCTGCGCTCGGGCTGGCTGACGACGGGCACCAAGGCCCATGCCCTCGAGGACGCGCTGGCGGCGCGCATCGGTGTGAGGCATGCGCTGGCGGTCAACAGCGCCACCGCGGCGCTGCACCTGGCCCTCGACGCGTTCGGCATCGGTCCCGGCGACGACGTGGTCGTGCCCACCTACACCTTTACCGCCTGTGGCGAGGTGTGCGCCTACCTTGGCGCGCGCGTCGTCCTGGCCGATGTCGCCGACGACGCCCTCCTGGGCCTGGACCAGCTGGCCGCCGTCCGGACCGATGCCACGCGTGCCGTCATGCCGGTCCACTTCGCCGGGCAGGCGGTGGACGTCGCGGCGTTGCG
>JAICQM010000150.1 GCA_025937875.1 Chloroflexota bacterium | reverse complement strand
GTCGCGCCACATCTCGCCGGCGGTCCAGTACACGTTCATGTCGTGCAGGTGCCAGTCACCGATGGCCCACACCACGTTCATGATCGAGATGGCGATGATCACGGCCAGGGCCACGACCCGGGCCAGGCGCACGACGAGGGAGGCAGCGGGGGCCGGGCGCGAATCCACGGCCGGAGGCTAGCAGACGGTGCGTGCGGTCACCGTAGGCCAATCGTCCCGTTCGGTGGCCTTCGCGGTCTGTGTCAGGTCGCCGGTTCGGGCCTCGGAATCGTGCATTTCCGGTTGCGTGCCACGCGCCGGTAGACCCGGTGGCCGACCCATCGCACCGGCGGCAGCCCGAGGAGCGGCGCCCAAAGGAACGTCAGCGGCAGCACCTCCGCCGCGCGGCGCACGGCGTCGTAACCGACGTGAGTGCCGTCCCCGTCGACGAGGTGCAGGGCCTCATCGGCCGCCTCGCGGGTGATGGCGTGGGCGGCGAGGACGTCCTCCTCCTCATTGCCGGCGTAGCGCAGGACCCCCAGCCAGTCGAGGCGCTGCCCCCAGCGGATCCACATCTGGCAGAAGTCGCAGCTGCGATCCCAGATGACGAGCTTCGAGGCCGGCGCCGCGTTCAGGAAGAGGACGTAGGGCGCCAGGCTGGCGACACCGAAGACCAGCAGCGGGAAGTGCGGCGCCTCGTAGGTGGCGAGGATGCCGGCGTGCAGCGCCAGGCCGCCGACGAAGGCGTTGCGGCGCCAGTGCGGCAGCCACAGGCCGATGGCGACGAACAGCTCCAGGCAGATGACCGCCACCGAGATGACGAACATGAGCTGGAACGATCGCCAGCTGTCCGGCAGCGCCAGGATGCCGTCCGAGCGGAAGTAGGACGCCAGCACGGACCCGGAGAGGAACGAGGGGTTCAGCTTCGAGATGGCGCTGAACACGTACACCGTCGTCAGCTGGGCCATGACCAGCCACACCGGCCACGCCGGGACGGTGTGGGCGCCGCGACGCCGCGCATCCACCGACAGGGCAGCGCCGCCGTCCGCGAGCGTCGTCAGACCGATGAACGCGGTGAGCATCAGCAGATGGTTGCTGTACAGCTGCTGGTCGGCCAGGAACAGGAACGCCGAGGCGGCAACGAGGAGCATCCCGGCCGGGCGGGTCCACAGGCCGATGGTGAACAGGATGGCTCCGACGAGCCACGCGGCGAGGGCCGTTGCGACGAAACCGCGCATCCAGTCCGTGCCGGGGATGACGGGGATCTGGAGGTGGGCGCCGTCGGTCACGTGGCCGACCGAATCGGCCAACTCGATGGTCATCAACAGCGCCGCGATACCCAGCGCGATGCGGGTCACGCCCAGTGGCCGCGCATCAATGCGCTTGGCGAGCCGGTCCCAGAGCCAGGTCATGGACAGCGCGCCCCGCCGCTGACGTCAGGGCGGAGCTCGACCAACACGTCGGGGGCATCGGTGAACGCGCACATCGCGAGCGCCACCGCGTCGGCGTCGGGCAGGTCGCCGCGCAGGATGGCGAAGCGCTCGACCATGTCGAGCGGCACCAGCTTGCCGCCGGGGGCGATGGCCCAGGCCTTCGGGGCTTCATGGGCGACGGTGTACATCTGCCAGCCGAAGCGCTGCGGGCGTTCAGCGAACAGGCGCGTGAACGGAATGCCGATCATCGCGACCAGGATGAGCGCCGCGATTCCGCCGGCGAGTGGCCCCTTGTGCCAGGTCATGCGCGTGCCGGCTGGAGCTGTGGCCGGCGTGCGAGGGCGATCCAGGCCAGGAACAGGACGAAGGCGATGAACCAGGTGACCGGCTGCGCGAGGAACAGGCCCACCGGCATCACCCACCATGCGTTCAGCCAGGCCCCGACGCCGATCAGGAGGGTGGCCGCCGCCAGGCGGATCGGCCATGACGGGCCCTCCCAGGCGGCGACCTCCGGTTTCGCCGCGTTGGCGCGCAGGCTCTCGACCCACTCGAACCACTGCCCGGGGGCAATCGCGAACGAGACGAGGCCGATGGCGGCCGTGGTACCGGCGGCCAGCGCCAGCGCCCGCCACTCACGACGTACCAGGAACCAGACCAGCCCCACGCCGGGGGTCACCTTCGTCAACAGGATGAAGCTCCACGCAGCCGGCCAGCGGAAGCCGATGACCACCACCGCCGTCGTGAGGATCATGACATTCCCGAACCACAGGTCCACCCAGACTGGTGAGTAGGTCGTGGGCAGGACGACGAGGGCGGCGACGAGTGGACCCACCAGCCACGCCAGCACGGCCGCATTGACCACCAGCCACACCGCGAAGAACGTCTCGAACGGAAGCTGGCGCAGCGGCCAGAGGACCTGGAGGAAGGCGGGCGAGTAGAGGTACGCACCGGGCGTCTCGTACGTCGCGCCGTACGGCTGCGCGGCGTCCGCGGCCCAGTACGCCCGGGCGTCGAGGCCGGGGCTCTGCTGATGGATCGAATACACCACGAAGGCCAGGACGACCAGCCCGGCTATATCGAGGACCGTTCGAAGAAGCCGTCCGTGTTGGTCTGCAAGGCGGCGGACGTCCATCCGCCTCGGAACCTAGGCCTCGTCCACGGGATCGCGCTGCACGCTCTCCGTGGTGGACGCGGGGGCCGGCGGCGAGTCGGTGGCGCGTGCCGGCGGCGTGGTTGCGACGGCCGAGTCGACCTCGCGACGCTGGGCGCGCTTGAAGTAGAAGTACCCGAACATGACCGCGACGGCCAGGAGCAGGATCAAACCGATGAGCTGGGGATCAGGCATCGTTAAGCGAAGCCTCCTGTTTGTCTACCGCCTGGGCAGCGGCGTGTCGCGGAGCATTGTGGCCCTACCCAGCCCGCGCCATGGCCCGGATTGACCATGACCGATGGGGATCGGGGCGAAATCAGCTCAACGAGCGAGAAGCTGCGGATCCCATCGCCGGTGATGCCGCCTGCGGAGCCTGAGCAGCCCGGTTGCCATGGCCATGACGTCGTGCATCGCAACGCGGCTGCCGTGGCTCGCATGGTGTGCCTCCAACCGAACGGGGATCTCCACCGGACGGATGCCGAGGCGCTCGAGCACGTAGGCGAGCTCGGTGGTGAAGAGGAATCCCGGCTCGCGGATCTCGGGAGCAAGCTGCCGCGCCAGGTCGCCCGACAGGATGAACGTGCCCTGCGGATCGCCGGTGCGCATGCCGAGCGTGAGCCAGCGAAGGACGCCGAAGCCCCACGTCATGAGCCCACGATATGCGCCTCGATGCACGACGGAATTGGGATGACTCTTGGAGCCGATGATGGCGGCCGGGATCGGTCGATCCGGATCCTGTCGCATGCGGCCGAGGGCATCGAGGTCATCAAAGCCGAAGGGGAGGTCATCGGCGGTGAGAAGCACGAAATCGCCGTGGCTGGCGAGAATGCCGGTTCGCAGGGCCTCACCCATGCCCTTGTCGCACCGGATCGGGGTGAATGCGACCCCGGGATCGGTCCATCCGGCGGACATCCGTGCGCAGCGCTCAAAGGTGTCGTCCGCTGAACCGTTCTCGACCACGATGATCTCGGCGTGCTGGCCGGCGAGTCGGTCGCGCAGGCGCTCGACCGTGGACTCGATGAGACCGGCGGCATTATGCGCGGGAACGATGACCGAGAGGAACACCGGTGACTCCAAGACCAATCCTCGGAATGGACCTCGCGCAGCGTGAAGCCACGGTCCGGGGACGTCAACGGTACTCCAATGGGGTGCCGCGTCTCGCGGCGGTACCATGGTCCAGTGGCGAGGCGCCGACCGTGAGATCAGCATGCCCTGGATCTCAGATTCGCTTGAGCCTCCCCACGTGGTTGCTACCCAGACCATGCCCACGCCCCGCCACGTAGGTCGCTACTGGCGGACCCTCGCGGGCCTCGTCATCAGCGCGTTCTTCCTGTGGCTGACTGCCCAATCCGTCGACATGGGGGCGCTGCGGGCTGCTCTCGGAGACGTTGCGTGGCCGGCCATCTTCGTCGCGGGCGCGATCGCCGTCGCCGAGGTCACGGTACGCGGGTGGCGCTGGCGGCGGCTGCTGGCGCCTATCGTCGACGTTCCGACGGTCACGACCACCGCGTACCTCTGCATCGGGCACCTCGCCAACGCCATCCTGCCGGCTCGCCTTGGCGACCTCGTACGAATGCACCTGGCCGCGCGACGGTTCGGTGTCGCTCGGCTTCCGACGCTCGGCACGCTCGTCATCGAGCGCATCTCCGACGCGGGTTTCCTCGCGGTCGTCGTGGCCACGAGCGTCCTGCTTGGCAATCGGGACCTGGTACCGCTGCTCGTGCGGATCGGTGTCGTAGGGGTGGCCGTTCTTACGATCCTCGGGGCGCTGATGTGGATGATTCGCGGATCTGCCGTCGCTCGCTGGCGGCGGCGGGTTCGGGACCTGGCTCTGGCGCTGATGGAGGTCGCCCCGGCGTTGGTCAAGCCGCGGAACCTGGCGGCGCTGGCGGGGGCGACGGCCGCGTCGTTCGTGCTGGCGACCGCACATTTCATGGTGCTCGCACAGGGTGGCGGGCTCGCGGTATCGCCGTTCCAGGCGGCCCTGCTCGTGGGAGCGGTCACGTTGAGTACGGCGATACCGGCCGGGCCGGCCTCGATCGGCACGTTCGAGTTCATCGGCGTCGCGTTGCTGACGAGCATGGGCTTCAGCGCCGAGCCGTCACTGCTGGTGGTCGTCGTGTTCCACGCCATCGCGGTGCTGGTGCCTGCCGGTTTGGGCCTCGTCGCGGGCTGGTGGATGCACGCCATGCCGGACCGGCGGCTGGTCGACGAGCTGCGCTGACGCGCCGCCAGGCGTTCTGCGCTACGGGATCGTGATGTCGTAGCCGGGTGGCTCGATCTGGATGTTCGGGCCCCCGACGCTGCCGCCGAACGGACCGATGGGATAGTCCAGGATCGG
>JAICQM010000031.1 GCA_025937875.1 Chloroflexota bacterium | reverse complement strand
GCGCATCGGCATCGCGCGCGCCCTCGCGGTGGAGCCACAGCTGATCGTCGCCGACGAGCCGATATCCGCCCTCGACGTGTCGATCCAGGCGCAGATCGTCAACCTGCTCGAGGACCTCCAGGCCGAGTTCGGGCTGACGTACCTGTTCATCGCACACGACCTGGCGGTCGTGCGCCATATTTCGAACCGCGTGGCGGTCATGTACCTGGGCAAGATCGTCGAGCTGGCCGAGCGCGTCGACCTCGCCGAGCAGCCGCAGCACCCGTACACCCAGGCCCTCTTTTCCGCGGTCCCGATCCCCGACCCCGAGGTCGAGGGCCGCCGCAAGCGGATCATCCTGACCGGCGACGTTCCCAGCCCGGTCAACCCACCGTCCGGCTGCCGCTTCCGCACCCGATGCTGGAAGGCGCAGGACATCTGCGCGGAGGTCGAGCCGCCGCTGACCGAGAAGACGCCCGGCCATTTCAGCGCCTGTCATTTCGCCGACGTGAAGGCTCCTCCGCCTCAGACCTGAGCCGCAGGAATCACCGCGTCGGCGCTGCCTCTTTACATCGTGCAGCGCAACTACGAAGGCGCGACCTACTTCCAGTCGACCTGGTCGCATTACCGCAACGGCGTGCTGATCGGGTACCGAAACCGGGCGGTCGGCAAGTCCAACTGCCTTCAGATCCGGAACTTCCAACGCGGGGTCCTCGCCGGGACGATCACGGTGAGCCCGGGGACCCGATACAACTTCTACTGCAGCCCATAGCCGTGGCGGCGGGCCGCGCACGGGTTGCGCGGCCCGCCCTCCTCCCCTCCCGCGGGAGACGCACACCTCCGGGACCGCGACACGACGGCACAATGGGGCCATGGCAGCTGCCCGATGACCCCGCTCGAGGCCATCCTCGTCCTCCTGGCCGGCTTCGCGGCCGGGACCATCAACACGATCGTCGGGTCCGGATCGCTGGTGACGTTCCCGACCCTGCTGGCGGTGGGACTGCCACCGGTGACCGCCAACGTCTCGAACACCATCGGCCTGGTGCCCGGCGTCATGAGCGGGGTGGTCGGCTACCGGCGCGAGCTGCGCGGGCAGCGCGATCGCGTGATGATGCTCGGCGGCGCGGCGCTGGCCGGCGGGCTGATCGGCGGGATCCTGCTGCTGGCGCTCCCGGGCGAGACGTTCGACGCGGTCGTGCCCTTTCTCATCCTGTTCGCGACGGCGCTGATGGCCGTCCAGCCGCGGATCACCGCCTGGCTCGCCCGCCCGGGCCGCGAGGCGTTCGCGCGCCCGGCCTTCCTGATACCGATGGTGCTGCTCAACGGCATCTACGGCGGCTATTTCGGCGCCGCGCAGGGCGTCATCCTGCTCAGCCTGCTCGGCATCTTCGTGGCCGACGACCTCCAGCGGCTCAACGGCCTAAAGAACGTCATCGGTCTCATCGTCAACGGCGTGGCGGCGATCCTGTTCCTGTTCGTGGCGCCCATCGCGTGGGATGCGGTGGCCCTCATCGCCGCCGGCTCGGTCGTCGGCGGGCAGGTCGGGGCGGTCATCGGCCGGCGCCTCCCGCCGTTCTGGCTGCGGATGGCGGTGGTGACCCTGGGGCTCGTCGCCGGCACGATCCTGCTCGTAACGTAAAGCGGGAGCTCAGGCGAGCCGGTGCACCTCGATCGGCCGCTCGATGCCCTTGACCTCGCGCGCGCCCTGTCCTTCGAAGGCGAGGCCGCTGCCCTCGGCGAGGCCGACGGTCATCCCGGACGCGAAGACCTGGGACGGACCGGCCAGCGCCATGATCCGGGCCACCGCGTGCACCGCCACCCCTCCGATGTCGTGGCCCATCGGCTCGACCTCGCCGGTGTGGACGCCGACTCGCACCTCGACGCCGGTGTCGCGCAGCGCCTCGACGATGGCGGCGGCGCAGCGCAGGGCGGCGACCGCGCTCCGGAACGTGGCCAGGAAGCCGTCGCCGGTGGTGTTCGCCTCCGCGCCACCGAAGCGCAGGAGCTGCGCACGAACGAGGCGGTTGTGGTCGGACAGGACCTGCTTCCACGCGGCATCGCCCACCCGGTGCGCCGTGCGGGTGGAGTCGACGATATCGGTCATGAGGATGGTGGTCACGATGCGCTCATGCTCGCGCGGCATGCCGAGGGCGTCGATGTTGCCCGCGAAGTCGAGCAGCACCGCCGGCTCGTCGCCGACCACCCAGGCATCGTGGCCGGGCGGGATGTCCATCACGTCGCCGGGCTCGAACGTCATTTCCTCGCCGTCGTCCATGCGCACCGCGAAGCCGCCCGAGACGAGCACCTGGAGGTGATGCACCGGGCAGGACTCGGTGCGCATGATCGGCGCCAGATGCTCGGCCCAGTGCCACCCGGGCTGCACGACGCCGCGACCGATGGTGTACGACCCGATGTGCGCCAGCGACACCGTGAGCTGGGGGAGCTCGCGCAGCTCATCGGGGTTCGCGAAGTTCGTGCGCCTGATCGAGCTCATGGGCTCCATGGTGACGGCACGGCGCAAGGGAGCATGCGACCATTCCGCGGCGGTGCACCTCGCGCCATGGCGGGTCAATCTCGCGCCGGGTGGACGTCGAGCACGCCGGAAACCGCCAGGTCGTTCCACACCTCCTGCCGAACGATCTGGCCATCGCGCCACGTGATGCGATCGAGGTAGCGAACGCCCTGGAACCTGGCGCCGTGGAGATTCTCGCCCTCCAGCGTCCCGGCGCTCACCACGACGACCGTCCCATCCGCCTTCGACACGGCGTCCCAGGTGTCGTGGCGCTTCGCGATGGACCGATACATCCGCCCGGCCGATGCGAAGACGTCCTCGAGACGCGAGTACGTGACGCCGCCTGGGAAGATGAGCTCGGCGTCGCTGGCGAGGAGGGCCGCTGCCTCGGCCGTCCGTCGCTCGCCCGAGAGGCGCAGGTAGGTCTCCGTGCGTTCGATGTACGTCGTCAGCTCGTCCATGTCGCGCCTCGTGCACGGACCCACTCCAGGTACTGACGGCAGCCCTCCTCGAACGAGAACCGTGGCTGCCAGCCGGCCCAGCGTCGCAGGCGGCCGCTCGACACCGGCGAACGGGAGGCCGTCGGCCCCTCGTTGTGCTCGACGATCGCACGCGCGCCCGGCTGAAGGTGCCGGAGCAGATCCACGGCGCGCGCCTCGCTGGTCCAGCTCCCCGACGAGACGTTGAACACGTTCCCTCCGGCCAGCGGGGTGACGAGCATGCGTCGGAGCGCATCGGCCGCGTCGGACACGTGGATGAAGTCGCGCGCCAGGTCGGGTGCCGTGGAGCGCAGCGGATCGCCCGCGACGGCGGCCCGGACCCATTCGAAGACCGGCGACAGCGAGGTGCGGCCATCGGTCGGCCGCTCCATCGGTCCGTAGACGTGGGTCAGACGAGCCACGACGACCTCCGGGCCCGTCAGCGAGCCGAGCCGCCGGGCAATCGACTCGCCGGCGAGCTTGGTAATCCCATAGATCGTTTCGGGCTCCGGGATGCGCCCCTCGTCGATGGGTTCCGGACCGCGAACCGGCCCGTACACGGCCGCGCTGCTGACGTGGACGACCCGCCTGACGCCGGCCCGCGCCGCCCACTCGAGGACCTGCGCCGTGCCGGCCACGTTCACGAGCGCCGCCTCGGCGGCAGCGCGACGCTCGGCCGCTCCGAGTGGCGTGACGGCCGCGGCGTGCACCACCGCGTCGACGCCGTCATGCCTGAGCGGGCCGTCCCACCCCAGCTCCGTGACGTCAGCCGTCCGGAAGGCGACGAGGTCGTCGACGTCCTCGAGGTAGGCCCGCGCCTCGGCATCCGGTTCGCTGCGGTCGAGCGCGATCACCGGCGTGCCCGACGTCGCCAGTGCGCGCACCACGTTGATGCCCACGAAGCCGAGTGCACCGGTGACGAGCGCCGCCATGGCTCAACCTGCGGGAGGCGGGTGCCAGCCCAGCTCCCGGCTCAGCGCCAGCGCCGCTTCACGGACCAGCGGCCCCAGCGCCTCGAGGTCCGCCACGGACTGGCGGACGGTGACCCCGGCGATGCTGATGCTGCCGAGGACGGCGTCATCGTGACCGAAGACCGGCGCCGCCACCGATGCCGCACCGGCCACGCGCTCGCCGCGCGACACGGCGAAGCCGCGGGCGCGGATGACGCCGAGCTCGTCGCGGAGGGCCTCGACGTCGAGAGGCGTGCCGTCCGCGCGCATCGACCCGCCAGCTGTGGCGAGCACCCGGTCCTGGCGCGCCGGGGGGAGATGGGCGAGCATCGCCTTGCTGCTCGCTCCGAGATACAGCGGCGAGCGGGTCCCGACCTCGATGATCTGACGTACCGGATGGCCGCTCTCCACCTGGTCGACGTACACGCGCTCGTCGTCATCGTTGAGGACGGTCACGGTCGCCGTCTCACCGGTGCGATCACGGAGCGCTCGGAGGTGCGGCAGCGCGAGCCGATGGACGTCCGCACGGGCCACGGCCGCCAGGCCCAGCCGCAGGGCGGTCGGCCCCAGCCGATACCGGCGCCGCTCCGCGTCGTTCACCACGAATCCGGCCGCAGCCAGCGTTGCCAGGGCGCGATGCGTGGCGCTCTTCGTCCAGCCGAAGCGCCGGCTCAGCTCGCTGACCCCCACGTCGGAACTGTCGATGAGCGCGGTCAGGACGTCGATCGCGCGCGAGGCCGACCCGGCGACGCTGACCGAACGGGCAGCCGAGTCGCGCATCTCGGTCACGATGCCACCGGCGCCGCGGCGCGCGTGCCGGCCATCAGCCCGGGCACGGAATGGGCCGATGGATCGCTGCCCAGGCCCCGGACGGCATTGGCCAGCTCGGCGACGGCCGGCTCCGGCAGCGCGAGCCCCGCGTTGATGGTGAACTTGCGGTGCAGCTCTTCGGCGGACAGGGGCCGTTGCGGGCCGCCGCGGTTCTCCATGATCCGCGCCTCCTCCACGGAACCGTCGTCGAAGTGGACGCGGAGCACCGCCGGGAAGGCGCGCGGAAAGACCTCGTCGCACGCGGGATCCACGAAGGTCTGGACGCGCTCCGCGAGAGCCAGGAGTCGCGGGTCGCGCGCCCGCTCATCGGTGAAGTCGTCGAGCCAGAGGCCGAGTCCCCCGCCCCCGAGCAGGGCCGCGGCGACCGTGAAGGGCCCGCTGAACTGGGCGTGGTAGCCGCTCTGCGGACGGACTTTCTCGGCCCGCGGCTCGCCGATCGTGCGCAGCGCGGGGCCGGCCGTCCCGAGCTCGATCCGGGCGATCCGCTCGGGGTCGATGGAGCCGCGACGGTCGCGGATCGCTAGCGCGGCATCGATACCCGCGTGGGTGTAGTGGTTGCACGGATACGGCTTGAAGTGGATGCCCGGGAGCTCCCAGCGTGTGCCCAGGCCGGCGGTGACGAGCTCCTCATCGCCGGCGGCCTCGACATAGGCGCGGTAGAAGCCGAACCGACCTTCCAGGACCGATGCGGGCGCGGTGTATCCCGCTGCCGCCAGCTGCGCGGCCTCGATCCCGGCCCGGGCGGCGATGCCGCAGTGCAGCCGTTTCACGGTTCCCCCGGACCGGTTGGCTTCCAGCAGGCCGGCGGACATGCTGGCCGCGATGCCGATCGCGTCGCGCGTCGCGGTGGCATCGAGCCCGCGAAGGCGAGCGGCGCTGGCGGCGGCCCCGAGCGTGCCGCAGATCGAGGTGGCATGCCAGCCGCGCTCGAAGAAGTGGTTGACGCCGTCCGCGTAGCCGCCGAGCCCCAGTCGCACGGTGATCTCGATCCCGACCGCGATGGCCGCGATCGTCTCCCCGTCGGTCGCCCCGGCCGCCTCGGCCGCGGCCAGGCAGGCGGGCACGATCGAGGCGCTCGGGTGGAGGACCGACGGGAGGTGCGTGTCGTCGAAGTCGAGGCTGTGCGCCAGCACGCCGTTGACGAAGGCCGCCTCGCCGGCGGCCAGCGCCTCGCCGCCGATGACGGTGGCGGCTGGCGTCCCGCTCCGCTCCGCGGCGACGGCCATGGCGGCGGCACCTATCCCCCGCGCCGACGCGGCCAGCTCGATCCCGAGCGTGTCCAGCACGCGATCACGGACGCTGGCCACGACCGGCTCGGGCAGCGTCTCGAACCGCGACGTGGCGGCGAACGCGGCCAGGCGACTGGCGAGGGTGGTGGAGCGGTCGTCGGTCATGGCGCTCAGGCGATCGCGATCGGGCGGACCGGCGAGCCGGTCGCACCCACCATCCGCAGCGGGAGGCAGATGAACGTGAAGGTGTACGCCCGCGCCGCCGCCAGCTCCTCGGCGTTGATGTTCTCGACGATGTGGATGCCGTGCTCCACGAGCAGGACGCGGTGGACCGGCATGACCCGGTGCCCGGCGCCGGCGGGGATCTGCTCGAAGGCCATCGAGTCGTGGGCGGCGACCCGCGGCCGGCGCGCGGCCAGCCACTCGGCGCCGCTCTCGGCCACGCCCGGCACGCCGGTGTCGTGGCCCACGTACGTCGTGGCGTCCGACCAGTGCCGCGCCCACCCGGAGCGGATGACGACCGCGCCCTGCTCCGGCACCTCGACCCCCTGCGCCGACGCGGTGGCCGCCAGCTCGTCAGCCGAGATCGGCTCGCCGGGGGGCAGCGCCTCGAGGCCGCGGAACCCGGCGACGTCGAGGAGGACGCCGGGTACGACGATGGGGGCCACGGTCTCGATCCCGAGGTCGGCGTAGCGGCTGCCGCGCACGGCCGCCGTGGCATCGATCCCGCCGTGCAGGTGCCCGTCCTGCGAGACGTGGGCCAGGCCGTCGAGGTGGGTGCCGGTATGGCCGCCCATCACGATCAGCTCGTTGGCCGCCGAACCGCCGTCGGGGCGGACCATGTCGCCGTGGCGGCGAATGAGGGCCATCCGAAAGCCGGGATGGTTGGGCGAGACCGGCATCGCCGGCTCCATCGGTTGCGAGAGGTCGAAGACCCGCCCGTCGAGGCCCATCACGCCGCGCCCTCCCCCGCATGGCGGTCCGCGAGCGCAACGATTTGCCGCGCCCGACGCACGATGGCCGCGTCTGCGAACTCACCCGATCCCACCCGCGCCGCCCCACCGTCGCCCGCCGCGTCGAGGATGGCACGCGCGCGGTCGACCTCGGCCACGGACGGCGTGTAGGCCCGGTTGATGACCTCCACCTGGCGCGGATGAATCGCGCTGCGCCCGAAGAACCCGAGGCTCCGTGCGGCGAGCGTGGTGCTGAGGAGCCCATCGACGTCCTCGAGCGCGGTGTAGGCGCCGTCGACCGGCGGCGCAATCCCCGCGCGCCGCGAGTCGAGGACGATCACCGAGCGAGCAACCAGGGTCGCCTCCCAGCTGATATCGACCCCCAGGTCGGCGCAGAAGTCGGCGGCGCCGAAGGCGAGCGCCTGGACCCGGTCGCCCGCGCGGGCGATCTCGTATGCGGCCGCGACCCCGGCCGCGCTCTCGATCCCTGGCACGATCCGCACGCCGCCCGCGGCACGACCACCCGATCGCTCGCAGGCGTCGAGCTGCTCGGCGGTGGCGCGGACATCGTCGGCGCCATCGGCCTTGGGAAGGCGGATGCCGTCGACGCCGGCGGCGGTCGCGGCGGCGACATCATCGGTCCACCAGGCGGATCCAACCGGATTGACGCGCACCCAGACCGATATCCCACGCCCAGCGAACCCGGCCACCGCATCCGCCACCCCGGCCCGCGCCCGCGGCTTGTCGGCGGCCGGCACCGCATCCTCGAGGTCGATGATCACGGCGTCCGCATCGGTCGCTTGCGCGGCCGTCAGGAAGCGGTCGATGTGGCCAGGAACGTACAGCCAGCTGCGCAGCAGCGGATCCCTGCGCGTCATGAGCCGGTCCCTGCCGCGGCGCCGGCGGACTCGACGCCGAGGTATCGGCTCATGAGCTCCGGCCGGGCGCGCAGCTCCTCGGTCGCGCCGGTGAACACGATGCGCCCGGTGTCGATCACCGCCACGCGCTGGGCCAGCGAGAGCGCGAAGGTGGCGTTCTGCTCGGCGAGCAGGACCGTCGCCCCGAACGCGTCGTGGGCGCTCTGGATGGCGGTTCGGACCTGCCGCAGGGTGAGTGGTGCCAATCCCTCCGAGGGTTCGTCGAGCAGCATGAGCTCGGGCCGGCCGACGAGTGCCCGTGCCACGGCGAGGAGCTGTTGCTCGCCGCCGCTCAGGACACCGCCGAGCCGATCGAGGAGCGGGACGAGCATCGGGAACGTGTCCAGGATCTCGGTGAGTGGCAGCGGCTCGCGGTCTCCGCGCGCGAGGTGCCGGCCCAGGAGCAGGTTCTCGCGGACCGTCATGCGCCCGAAGATGCGCCGGTCCTCCGGCACGTAGCCGATGCCCAGCCGCGCGACGCCGGTCGTGCCGGCCCGGGTGAGGTCACGACCGGCGTACGAGATCTCGCCCCGCGTCCGGACCTCGATGCGCATGATGCTGCGCAGCGTCGTGGACTTGCCGGCCCCGTTGCGGCCCAGGAGGGCCACCACGCCGCCGCGCGGCACGCTGAGCGAGACGCCGAACAGGGCCTGCGCCGTCCCGTACCAGGCATCCACGTTCTCGAGGCGCAGCAGCTCGTCGCGCACGGCGTCATCGCTCATGCGTCATCTCCCGAGCCGAGGTACACCTCGCGCACGGTCGGATCGGCCGAGATCGCCTCCGGCGACCCGCTGCGCAACACCTGGCCACGGTGCAGGACCGTGATGCGCTGCGCCAGCTCGAACACCACCGACATGTCGTGCTCGGTGATGAGGACCGCGCAGCCGCGTTCCTCCCACAGGCGACGGATGAGGCGCACCGTCGCCGTCGTCTCCACCGGCGACATGCCCGCCGTCGGCTCGTCGAGGAGCAGCACCTCGGGCTCCAGGGCCAGGGCCATCGCGATCTCGAGCCGCTTCCGGTCGCCCTGCGACAACCCGCTGGCCAGGACGCCGCGCAGCGGCGCCAGGCCAGCCTCCCCGAGAAGCTGCTCGGTCTGCGGCCCGGTCTCGATGCTCCCCTCCGGCCGGAAGAAGATCCATGACTTGCGCTGCGCGGCCAGGACCGCCGCGCGGACGTTCTCCTCGACCGTGAAGCGCGTGAAGACGCGGGCGATCTGGAACGAGCGCGCCATCCCCAGCCGCGTCCGTCGCCAGGCTGCCATGCGGGTGATGTCGCGGCCCCGGTACGCGACGCTGCCGGCGGTGGCGCGCAGGTCGCCGGCAAGGATCCCGAACGCGGTCGACTTGCCGGCGCCGTTCGGCCCGATGAGGGCGTGGATCTCGTGCTCCCCGAGTGTCAGCTCCACGTCCTTCAGTGCCAGGAACTGGTCGTAGCGCTTCGTCAATCCGCGGGCGTCGAGGATGAGATCGGTCATGACTCGTCACCGAGGGATTCGACGGACGTGACCGAGGGCGGCGCGATCGTGCGCCGCGACCGCCAGCTGCGGATCTGGGCCGGGAGTCCGAGCAGCCCGCCAGGCGCGGCGAGGACGATGACGAGGAACGCGAGCCCGACCCACAGGACCCAGGCTGCGGTGATGTCCGACAGGACGTCCACCGACCAGCGGTAGATGACCGAGCCCACCACCGGACCGAAGAAGTGGCGCATGCCGCCGATGATCGACATGAGGATCGGCTCGCCGGAGCGGGTCCAGAACAGGTACTCCGGGACGACGAGGCCCTGGACGTAGGCGAAGAGGGCGCCGGCCAGGCCGGCGGCGGCGCCGGCGGCCGCGAAGGCGGCGATCTCGTAGCGCCGGACCTGGATCCCCAGGGCGCGCGTCCGGGCCGGGTCCTCGCGAATCATCATCAGCGTCCGCCCGAACGGCGAGTGCTGGAGGATCCACAGGCCGCCGATGCCGGCCGCGACCATGGTCATCGTGAACAGCCACAGCGAGGTGCCGTCGGTGAGGTCGATGCCCAGGACGCTCTCCGGCAGCAGGCCCACGATGCCGTTCTCCCCACCGAACGTGTCGAGCTGGAAGACGAGCGTGTAGAGCGCCTGGGCGAAGGCCAGGGTCAGCATCGAGAAGGCAAGGCCGGTGGCTCGCAGGCCGAGCGCCGCCACCACGGCCGCCGCCAGGCCCGCGGCCAGCACGGCGACGAGCAGGACCAGGAGGATCGGCAACCCCTCGTGATGGAGGACGCCGACGGCATATGCGCCGATGCCGAAGTACGCGGCCTGGCCGAAGCTCGGGATGCCCGCCACGCCGATGAGCAGGTTGACGCTCATCGCGTACAGCGCCGTCACCGCCACCGAGCCCCAGAAGAACACCGCCGCCCCGCTGCCGAAGATCGGCACGATGGCCATGACCGCCACCAGCACGACGACGGCAGCGACGACGCGCCACCACCCGGGCAGGGCTCGCAGCCGCTCCATCATGGCCGCTCCGCCCGGTGGCCGAAGATGCCCTGCGGCCGGATCAGGAGCACGACCGTCATACCGATGTAGAGGCTGAACCCCGCCAGCGCCGGATCGATGCTGACCATGATGCTGTTCAGCAGCCCGAGCGCCAGGGCCGCGACCAGGGCGCCGGCGATGCTGCCCAGCCCGCCGACGATGACCACGGCGAAGGACTGGATGACGAAGACCGCCGCCAGTCCGGCGTCCAGCTGCACGAGCGGCGCGACCAGCGCCCCGCCGAGGCCCGCCAGGCCCAGGCCGAGGCCGAGCATCACGGTGAAGACGACCTTGATGTCGATCCCCAGGCTGGCGCTCATCTGCCGGTCGGCCGAGATCGCCCGGACGGACCGCCCGAACGTCGTGCGCTCGAGGAGGAACCACAGGCCGACGGCGACGAGCCCACCGATGACCAGCAGCGCGATGTCGTAGACCGGCACCACGGCATCGCCGAACCGCAGCGCGCTGCGGAACTCCGAGGGCATCGGCTGGCCGCGCGCGGCCACGCCCCAGATCTGGGTGATGGCGCCGGTGATGGTGAGCAGCACGGCGTAGGTGGCCAGCAGCGCGTCGAGGTGCGGCAGGTGGTAGATGCGCCGGAAGACGACGACCTCGAACGCCATCCCCACGACGCCGACCAGGCCGGCCCCGACCACCGAGAGGAGCAGGTACTGCCACGCCGGAATGCTGGCGCCGCCGGTCAGCGAGTAGACGATGAAGGCACCCAGGGCGAAGAAGCCGCCGTGCGCGAAGTTGAGCACCCCCATGACGCCGAACACGAGCGTCAGGCCGCTGGCCGCCAGGAACAGGATCATCCCCTGTGCCAGGCCGCTGGTGAGGAGCAGGAGGCTCACGGTCAGACGACTCCCTCGGCCTGCAGCTGCGCGAGACGCTGCGGGTCGATCCCCAGCTCGCCGTAGACCTCCTCGTTGTCGCCGCCCACCGGGCGACCGGCCCAGCGCAGCTCGGCCGGCGTGCCGAGCATCCGGAACATCACGTTCTGCATCTTCACCGATCCAAGCTCCGGATCGGGCAGCTCGGTGACCGATTCGCGGGCCACGACCTGCGGGTCGGCCATGATGTCGGCCACGTCGTAGATCGGGATCGCGGCGGCCTCGGCGGCCTCGAAGGCGCCGATCACCTCCGTCTGCGGGCGCTCGGCAATCCACTCGCTGACCGCCGCGTCCAGCTCGTCCGCGTGCTGCGCGCGCTGGGTGCCGCTGGCGAACCACGGCTCGTCGATGAGCTCGGGGCGGCCCACCAGCCGCATGACCCGCTCCGCGACCGACTGGGCGCTGGTCGAGATCGCCACCCACTTCCCGTCGGCGGTGCGGTACGTGTTGCGCGGCGCGTTGTTCGTCGAGCGGTTCCCGGTGCGGCCCGGGATGATCCCCAGCTGGTCGTAGACCGTGGGCTGCGCCCCCAGGAGCGAGAGGATCGGCTCGTAAATGGCCAGGTCGATCACCTGTCCCGTCCCGCCACGCGCGTCGCGGTGGTAGAGCGCCGTCAGCACGGCCACCGCACCGGCGAGGCCGGCGATCCCGTCGGCGAGGCCGAACGGCGGGAGGGTGGGCGGACCGTCCGGCTGGCCGGTGATGTGCGCGAAGCCGCTCATCGCCTCGGCGATCGTGCCGAAGCCCGGCCGGCGCCGGTACGGGCCCTCCTGCCCGAAGCCGGTGGTGCGCAGGATGACGAGCCTCGGGTTGGCGGCGTGCAGGCGCTCGGGGCCCAGGTTCCACCCCTCAAGCGTCCCGGGTCGGAAGTTCTCGATCAGCACGTCGGCCCCGGCCACCAGCCGCAGCAGCAGGTCCTGCCCGTCGGGACCCCGGAGGTCGAGGGTCACGGTCCGCTTGTTTCGACCGATCACCTTCCACAGCAGGCCAACGCCATCCTTGGCGTGGCCGTGTGTGCGCAGCGGGTCGCCGCGCGGATGCTCGACCTTGATGACGTCGGCCCCGTGGTCGGCGAGCAGCATGCCGGTCAGCGGGCCGGCCAGGATGGTGGCCAGCTCGATGACCCGCAATCCCGTGAGGGGCGGCTGCGGCCGAGCCACATCGGTCACGCGGTCACGCCGGCCGCGGCATGGACACCGATCGGCCGCTTCAGGAACCGCCCATCGGCCTCACCGACCACGTCACCGTCGGCGAAAACGACCCGCCCGGCGCGGATGGTGCGGGTAGGCCAGCCGCGCAGCGATACGCCGGCGAACGGGGTGTGGTCCTGGGCGGAGAGGAGCCGGTCGGTGGTGACCTCGGCCTCGAGATCGGGATCGAGCACGACGAGGTCCGCATCGGCACCGACCAGGATCGCGCCCTTCTGCGGCGCCAGGCCGAAGTTGCGCGCGGGAGCGGTGGCCGCCAGGTCGACGATGCGCTCGAGCGGCACGCCGCGGCGATGGTATCCCTCGCTCAGCAGCACCGGGTAGATGAGGCTCGAGCCGCCGAAGCCGGGCATCGCCTCCCAGGTGCCGCCCTGCTTGTGCTCGACCAGGCAACAGGCATGGTCCGAGACGACCTGGTTGATCGAGCCGTCGATCACCCCGCGCCACAGGGCCTCCACGTCGTCGGCGGTGCGGATCGGAGGGTTGACCTTGCCGCTCTCGATCCCGCCGGCATGGTCGAAGGTCAGGGCCAGGTGATGGAGCGTCGTCTCCAGCACGATGTCCAGCGCGGGGTAATCGACCCGCGCCTTCTGCGCGCCCGCCAAAGCCTCCGCGCTGGAGAGGTGGAGCAGGTTGACCGGGCAGCCGGTGACGTCGGCCAACAGCGTCGCCTCGGCGATCGCGAGCCGCTCCTGGAAGGGCGGGCGGCCGCGGTGGTAGGCCTCGAGCCCTTCCAGGCCCAGCTGCTGTGCCTCCTCGATGGTGGTGCGCAGGATCTCGGCCTGCTCGCAGTGCAGGCTCAGGCTGATCCGACCGGCGGAGCCGTATCGGTCTGCGGCGGCGCGCACGCGCTGCATGTACCGATACAGGTGCCCCAGGTCGTAGACGTCGCTCATGGTGTAGTCGGCGGCCGCGGTCGACGACGACGACAGGTTCAGGCCCTTGTAGAACATGTAGTACTTGAACGAGCCGACCCCGGCCTGCACGAGCCAGTCGATCTCGTCGAGCTGGGCGGTGGTCATGATCGCGATGTGGAAGCCGTAATCGGTGTAGGCGTTGCCCTCCACCGCGGCCAGTACCTCGGGGAAGACCTCGGCGTACGGCCCGGTCTTGTTGAGGTAGTGCGAGCCGGTGCGGAAGTAGCTGATCAGCGAGGTCGTGCCGCCCACCAGCGCCGAGCGCGTCTCGCTCCGCGCGTCCTCCGCGATGGGCCGATAGATCCCGATGTGGAAGTGCGCGTCGACGGCACCGGGAAGCACCAGCTGACCCCTGGCGTCCACGACCTCGTCGGCCGATGCGGCGTCGATGCGATCGGCGATGGCGGCGATCCGGCCGTCGCGCAGGCCGATGTCGGCCTTGACCGGGCCGAGCCCGGAGATGACGGCGGTGCCGTTGAGGATCGCCGTGTCGAAGGTGCTCACGAATGGGTCTCCGCTGCCTGGATGTCTATCGCCCGGCCGGGCACGAAGCGCCCGTGTCCGGGGAGTCCGACCGTCTCGCCGTCCTCGAGCACCACCGTGCCGCGGACGAGCGTGGTTGAGGGAATGCCGTACAGGGTCCAGCCCCAGTAGAGGCTCCAGTCGCGGACCCGCGTGTGGTAGAAGGCGTCGTCGACCGTCTTGTGGCGGTCCGGATCGACGACCACCACGTCCGCGTCCGAGCCCACCGCCAGCACGCCCTTGCGCGGGTAGAGGCCCATCAGGCGGGCGGTGTTGGTGGCGCAGACGCGCACCACGTCCTCCATGCTGATGCGCCCGGTGCGCACGCCGGCGGTGACGAGGACCGGGAGCAGGTGCTCCATCCCGCCGGGCATGCCGGCGTTGCAGCCGAAGACGTTGTTGAAGCGGTCGGCGCCGTTGGGCTGCTTGTCCGACAGGTCGTAGTCGAGATGGTCGTCGCCCAGGCAGGTCACGATCCCGTCACGGATGGCCGCCCACAGGGCCTGCTGGTCGCGCTCGTACTTGAGGGCGGGGTTGATCTTGCCCCACGCACCGATCTCCTCCTCCATCTCGGCGGTGTGGGTCAGGAAGCAGGTCTGCGTCTCCGCCGCCACCGCCTGCCCCTCGCGCTGCGCGGCCGCGACCATCTCGACCGCCTCGACCGTGGTGACGTGGACGAAGTACAGCGGCGTTCCCAGGTGCGCCGCCACGTCGAGGACGCGACGCACGCGGAGGTTCTCGACCAGCGGCGGCCGAGCGCGCGTCCAGGCCTCCAGGTCGGCGCGGCCCGACGCCTGCTCCACCGCCAGCAGGTGCTTGATGATCGGCCCGTCCTCGGCGTGGACCATGGCCAGGGCGGGCGCGCCGGCGGCCGCGATGGCCTCGAAGGACCGATACAGCATCTGGTCGTCGCACGGGAAGATGCCCAGCGACCGCCCGCGTGGGTCGTCGTAGACGTGGTGGTAGTGCTTGAACGACGTGACGCCCCGCTCCACCAGCTCGGGGATCTGCTCGAGATGCTCCTCGATCCCGATCACCGGGTGGACGTTGAAGTCGATGTACGAGCGCTCCTCGCCCCACCCGATGAGCGTGTCGAGGTGGTCGACGTAGCGCTCCTTGCCGGTCCAGTGCGACAGGACGGTGGTGACGCCGCCGTGGATCGCGCCGTTCGTCTCCGTCTCGAAGTCGCGTCGCCACTTCTCGAAGTCGTTGGCACCCTGCGTCGAGCTCAGGCCAAGGTGCGCATGCGGCTCGATGAGGCCCGGGAGCACGTACGCCCCGTCGGCGTCGATCTCGCGGGTCGCCCGCGGCACGGCCGCATCGGTACCAATATGGCTGATCCGCTCGCCGGAGATCCCCAGGCTGCCGGTGAACGTCCCCGACGGCGTGACGAGCCGCCCGTTGCGGATGGCGACGTCGATCTGCGGAGCGTCGGTCATGGGATCGTGTACCCGCCGTCGACCACCAGCACCTCACCGACGACGTAGGCCGCGGCCGGCGAGGCGAGGAAGAGGATCGGTCCGGCGATCTCGTCCGGCTCGGCGAAGCGGCCGAGCGGGATGCGCGCCGCGAACTCGGCGCTGGCGGTGGGATCGCGCTCGATGGCTTCGATCATTGGCGTGCGCGTGATGCCGGGGGCAACGGCGTTGACCCGGACGCCAGCCGGCGCCCACTCGACCGCCAGCGTCCTCGTCAGACCGATGACGCCCTGCTTGGCCGCCACGTAGGCGGCACGGCCGCCCGGCGGGGAGATGGCCAGCTGCGACGAGACGTTGACGATGGCGCCCGAACCACGCTCGAGCATGCCGCGCGCGGCGGCCCGGCAGCACAGGTAGGTGCCGCGCAGGTTCGTCGCCAGCACCGCGTCCCAGGACTCGGTGGACGCCTCGATCGTCGGCCCGCGATAGGTGATCCCGGCGGCGTTGACGACGATGCCCGGCGCGCCGTGCTGGCGCGCGATGCGCGCGAAGGCGTCGTCGACTGCCGCCTCGTCGGTGACGTCGACCGACTCGCGCTGCTCCGGCCCGTCGCCAATGTCCCAGGCGCGGTCCAGGCCGACGACCGTCGCACCTTCCCTCGCCAGGGCACGGCACACCGCGGCGCCGATGCCGCCGGCGGCACCGGTGACGACCGCGACCGCGCCGTCGAACGTCACGGCGCGTCACCCTCCCGCTCCCAGGAGTAGGCGGCGCCGTCGCGGACGCGCTTCCAGACGTCGGCCGCCACGACCATGCCGTAGTGGCCGGCGGGGATGGCGGCCAGCAGGAACGCCTCCACCACCTCCGGTTCGGTGGCACCGGCCGCGACCGCGCGCTTCATGTGGATCTCGAGCCCCTCGCGTTCGAGGACCGCGGCGTGGATGCCGATCGCGACCAGCTCCTTGGTCTTCGGATCGAGGATGTTCTCGGTCAGCCACGTCTGCGAGTAGTAGGCGTCGTATTTCTCGAGCACGTCGGGCAGGTGCTCGGCCAGGAGCTCGTGGAAGCCGAGCACGTAGCCACGCTTGGCGCGCATGCCGGCAAGAAGCTTCCGGCCGCGTTCGGACGGCGAGGGGGTCGTCATGGAGTCCTCACACTGAGGTGTCGCGGGGAAGGAACCGGGGCGGGCGGCGGCCCGCCCCGGCATCGGCCTGTCCGGCCTACTCCAGGATGTCGGCGGACTCGAAGACCTCGAAGTCGGCCACCTCGAAGCCCTCCTCCGAGTCCGGATCCGGCACGAAGTGGCGCATCACCACGTTCACCGTGGCCTGGTGGTCCTCGGCGCGGATCTCGACCTCGCCCTGCGGCGCCGCGACCGTGATGCCCTCGAGCGCGGTGCGGACGTCCTCGAACTCGGTGTTGCCCGCCTTCTCGATGGCGGCGGCGTAGGCCAGCACGCTCATGTAGCCCTGCGTCGCCCACGAGCCGGGGACCGTGTCGAAGGCCTCCTGGTACGCCTCGACGTAGGCCTGGTTCTCAGGCGTGTCGTAGGCCTCGTAGTAGTAGTCGTACTGGCTGTACATCTCGGGCGTGTCCGCGCCCAGCTGCTGGGCCTGGTGCAGGAACCCGCCGCCCGCGACGACGGCCACGACCGCGAACTGGTCCATGATGTCGTACTGGGCGCCCTGCTGGATCAGGTTGAACGTCCCGGCGCCGAACGTGGCCATGTAGAGGCCCTCGTTCTCGGCCGAGTCAGCCGGCAGCGCGTTGAGCATCGAGGTGATGTACGGCTGGAGGCTGCCCACCGCGTCGAACGGGAAGAAGACTTCCGCGCCCTTGGTGAAGTCGCCGTTCAGCTCGGTCAGGTTGGTGACGAAGCTGTCCCACTGGTCGTGGCCGGTGACGTAGTCGAAGCCGAACACGTTCCACTTGGTGATCTCGGGGAAGTTCTCGTTGGCGAACATGCTGATCGCCGTGGTCGCCATCTCGTCATTGGCCGAGACGCGGAAGAAGTTCGGTGAGACGTCCGGCCCGGTGAGGGCGGTGGTGGCCGGATGCGAGCCGACGATGATCGAGTCGATCTGCTCGGCGATCGGGATCGCGGCCAGCGCGTCGGCGCTGGAGGTGAAGCCCATCACGAACTGCACGCCGTCACTGTTGAGGGAGCGCAGCGCGTTGACGGCCGCGGCCGAGTCGGGCGCCTCGTCCTCCTGGACGAGCTCGAGCGGCCTGCCCAGCACGCCGCCGGCGGCATTGATCTGGTCGACCGCGATGGTCGCCCCCTGGAAGGTATCGGT
>JAICQM010000032.1 GCA_025937875.1 Chloroflexota bacterium | reverse complement strand
GGTACCGTTGCCCGGGCCACGGCATCGGTCTAGACTCGGCGAGCATTCATCGCCCAACGCCAGCTCGGAGCGTGCCCCCACCGTGACCGCCACCCTCACCGTCGACGACCTGCGCGCCAAGATCCGCGAGGTACCCGACTTTCCCAAGCCGGGGATCCTCTTCTACGACATCACGACGCTGCTGCGCGAGCCGGAGCCGTTCGCGGCGGTGATCGAGCAGATGGCGGCGCAGGTCGACGACACCAAGGTTGACGTGGTGGTGGGCATGGAGAGTCGCGGCTTCATCTTCGCGGCGCCGCTGGCCGCCCGGCTCAAGGCCGGCTTCGTCCCGGTGCGCAAGCTCGGGAAGCTGCCAGCGGAGACGATCGAGGTCGAGTACGCGCTCGAGTACGGCACCGCGACGCTCGAGATCCACCGCGACGCGATCGAGAAGGGGCAGCGGGTGCTCATCGTCGACGACCTGCTGGCCACCGGCGGGACGGTGATGGGGACGATCGAGCTCGTGCGCCGTCTCGGCGGCGAGATCGCCGGCCTCTCGTTCGCGGTGGAGCTGACCGCGCTCAAGGGTCGCGAGAAGCTCCGCGAGTTCGACATCCACGCCCTGCTGACCTACTGATCGGCAGCGAGGCGCGGATCAGACCGATGGCCGTCGCCGCCCGCGTCGACGCGACCGCCCGCCCCGTCAGCGACCGACGGGAGATCGCGAGCTTCCTGCGGACCGATCGGCGCTACGCGGCCTATGCCCTCGGTGACCTCGACGGTCCCAATCGCCACCGGGTGGCGTGGGCGATGGCTCACGACGCCAGCGGCGAGCCGATCGCCCTCGCGGCGCACCACGAGGGCCTGGTCCCCCAGCCGCTGTTCCTGATGGGCGACCCCGACGGCTGCGCCCTGATCCTGGAGCGGATCCTCCGCCCGCGCGACGCGTACTTCCTGGCCGCGGCCGAGCATGCCGGCGCGATGGCCGCCACCTACGAACTCGACCCGCCGATCGCGATGCTGCGCATGGTGGCCGACGCCGACACGTTCACGCCGTTCCCCGGCCCCGCCGAGCGGCTCGGCCCGGCCGACGTCGACGAGCTCAACCGCCTCTACCAGCTCGGCTTCCGCACTGGATTCCCGGCGTCGGTGCTGGCCGACGGCATCTACTACGGGATCCGGGTCCGTGGCCGCCTCGTCAGCGCCGCCGGCACGCATGTCATCAACCCGGTCGAGGGGATGGGCGTGGTCGGCAACGTCATGACCCACGCCGACTTCCGCGGCCACGGCTTCGCCAAGATGGTGACCAGCGCGGTGACCGGCGAGCTGCTCGACCAGCTGACCGACGTGGCGCTCAACGTCCACGCCGACAACGGCCCCGCGGTCGCGGCCTACGCGCGGCTCGGGTACCGTGTCCACTGCCCGCTGGAGGAACGCCTGGGACGGCGACGCACCGGTGGCTGGGGGCTGATGCGACCGATACGAGAGGCACTCCGACTGACGTGGCAACGCGAACCGAGATGAAGGTGGCGGACGTCGCCGACCTGGCCCTGGCCGATGCCGGCGCCCTGAAGATCGAATGGGCCGACCGCCAGATGCCGGTCCTGGCCGCCATCCGCGAGCGCTTCGCGCGCGAGCGGCCGCTGGAGGGGTGGCGCATCAGCGCCTGCCTGCACGTCACCGCCGAGACGGCCAACCTGATGCGCACGCTGGCCGCCGGCGGCGCCGACGCGGTGCTGTGCTCGTCGAATCCGCTCTCCACCCAGGACGACGTGGCTGCCGCGCTGGTGGTGCACCACGCCATCCCGACCTACGCGATCAAGGGCGAGGACCGCGACTCGTACTACCGGCACATCGGCAGCGCCCTCGACCACCGCCCCGAGGTCACCATGGACGACGGCGCCGACCTGGTGAACGAGCTGCACACCGCGCGCCGCGAGCTGCTCGACGGCGTCGTCGGCGGCACCGAGGAGACGACCACGGGCGTCATCCGGCTGCGCGCCATGGCCAGGGCGGGCAAGCTGGCCTACCCGGTGGTGGCGGTCAACGAGGCGCTCACCAAGCACCTGTTTGACAACCGCTACGGGACCGGGCAGAGCGCCATCGACGGCATCCTGCGCGCGACGAACATCCTGTTCGCCGGCAAGACCGTCGTCGTCGGCGGCTATGGCTGGGTCGGGCGCGGCATCGCGTCGCGGGCCCATGGCTTCGGGGCCAACGTGGTCGTCACCGAGGTGGACCCGGTGCGCGGCCTGGAGGCCGCCATGGATGGCTTCCGGGTCATGAACGCCGCCGATGCGGCGGCGGTGGGCGACGTCTTCATCAGCGGCACCGGCAACCTCAACGTCTGGGGCCGCGACCACTTCCCGGTCATGCGTGACGGCGCGATCCTGGCCAACGCCGGCCACTTCAACGACGAGTTCGAGCTGGGTGCGCTGGAGGAGCAGTCGACCTCGTCGCGCGAGGTGCGGCCCTTCACCCGCGAGTACCTCATGCCCGACGGTCGTCGTCTCTACGTCCTGGCCGATGGGCGCCTCGTCAACCTCGGCGCCGCCGAGGGCCACCCGGCGATGGTGATGGACATGAGCTTCGCCAACCAGGCGCTGGGCCTGGAATGGCTGCGTGCCAACCTCGAGGGGCTGGCGCCGGACGTGTACGGCATCCCCGACGACATCGACCGCGAGGTGGCGCGCCTCAAGCTCGAGAGCATGGGCATCCGCATCGACCCGATGACCCCCGAGCAGAAGGCCTACTCCGAGTCGTGGGAATCCGGTACGTAGTAAGGGGGAAGGGGTTACAAGTGGCGCCACGGCGAGATTTGGCGCAGTCGATTCGATAGCTTGACGACCGACGCTACGCTTCAAGTGTAGGAATGTGTGTCGATCGGCTCTTGCGCGGGGAGGAATAATGCCCAACAAGCTCCGAATTGTATTGGCGGCGTGTCTCGCTGCAATAGTGTCCACAGGCCCCGTGAACGGCAGCCCACCCCTGCAGGATGTCGATTCGACTGATGCGCCGCGAGCCATTGGCGCAGAGGAGGCCTTAGGCAGGGACGTTCTGGCGTATGCGGAGACCTACGGGATCTCCGCAACCGAGGCAGAATCACGACTTGCGGGATTGCCACAAATCGCTCAAGCGTTTGCCGACCTAGCGACCGCTGCTAGCGATCGGTTTGCCGGCGGATGGGTTGAACATGAGCCCGCTTTCCGATCCCAGGCGAACTTCACCGGCACCACGCCACTCGATGCGAGGACGTTGGCTCTCCTTGAGGCGGCCCCAAGCGTCGTGGTCGAACTCGGTCATCCAAATAGCCTCGCATCCCTGGATGAGGCCCTTACTCGAATCAGGCAGCCAGTGAATGATCAGTATCCAGACGCCGGGCTCTGGGTCGACGTAAAGACGGGAGAGCTTGTCGTTACAGGCCCAACCCCCGTCCGGTCTGACGACCTGAAAGCCATGTCAGATCTGGCGCGAGTTCCTATTCGGCAAGACCTCGAACCTGCCGCCAGCCTATTGCACACGTATGGGGGCAAGCGGATGTTTAACGCCGAGGGAGGGTGCACCAGCGGATTCACGGTCGTTGACGCCGTCAGTGGATTGACAGGCGTCTTGAGCGCAGGTCATTGCTTCACAACCGACGCGACATATGTTCAGGACGCAACTACATCCTATAACGCGGACCTTAGCGGACGGCGGTGGGATGCAAATCAGGATTTTGAGTGGTTCCAGACTTCCCACGAAGAATTCGCGCAGTTCTTTGACGGAGCAGTCCTACGAAACCAAACCGGGACGCAACCGCGCGCGCAGATGGTAGGAAATCCCGTCTGCCACTACGGCATCTCAACCGGACAGAGTTGCGGGATCGTCGACACGATACACTTCAATCCGTCGCCAACATACTGTAACGGCGGACCCTGCGACGCGGTCTGGGTAAAGGTGAGTGGTCCTGCCCTGAGGTGCTTCTTCGGGGACAGCGGTGGCCCGATGTATTGGGGATCGACGGCCTGGGGGACCGTATCCGGTGGGATACCGGTAGGCGGCGGTGCAGGTTGCACCTATCTAATCATGATGTCGGTCGGCGCACTCCAGTGGGATGGTGTTAACACACGCATCCTGTTGCCCTAACCTCCCATGGCGCGCCTCCGCTTCATGGCTGTTCTCTTCGCTGTGGCTTCGCAACTGGTGAGCGCCTGCAATCGGCCGGAGCCCCCGGTACCGCGTCCCGAGGCCAGCGAACCCATCAAGCAGATCGAGCTCGCTCGGCATGGCAACTCCGTCAGCGCGTTGGCGATGATGTCGGGACGCCTGGAGCGCGAGGACGGATGTCTGTTCATTCGCGATCTGGACGGTGCTTTGGTTGGGCTGGCGTGGCCTGCGGACGCGAAATGGGTGGCAACGAGCGACTCTGTCGTCGTCGATGAGAATGAGGCAAGAGTCGGCGCAAACATCCAGGTCGGAGGCGGCATCTACGACGTATCTGCCGCCAATTTGCATCAATACTTTTGGATGCGAGCCCCGGACGTGCGCTGTCTAGGTGAGCGCTTCTGGTTCGTTGGCGCGATCCTCCCCTCCCAGCCGGACGCACAGAGTGGGAACTAGTTGGGGGCGGGACGCTCTAGCCAAATTCCGCTTCGAGCGTGCCACGCGTCGTGGGCCTCGCCGATCACCGTCTCGAAGCGCAGGCCCATCAGCACCACGCCGGCAAAGCCGGCCTCGCGGGCATGGTCGGCCGCCTCACGCGCCAGGCGCCAGCCATCGGCCCGGGTGATGTCCGGATCGGCGGTCGCCAGGCGCTCGCGGAGGCCGTCGCTGACAGGGATCGCCCCGACCGATTCGAGGCGCTTGACCCAGCGTGCCGAGAAGGGCGGTGACACCTCCAGGTACACCGGCGGATCGTCAGCGCGCATTTCGAGGCGGGCGGCGACCTCCGCCACCGAGGCGGGGTCGAGCACCGGCCCGGTGGTGAAGAACTGGGCACCGACCTCGACTCGACGCCGGAAGACCCAGCTGCGCGACCGGGTGCTCATGCCCACCTCGAACGACCCCGGCGGCATCGAGGCCTGGAGCTGGCGCAGGTACTCGACGATCTCGTAGCTGTTGCTCCAGTGCTCGACCTCGGGGAGCATGTCGCCCTGGACGACGAGGAACGAGCCCACGCCGTTCCCGATCGCTCCGCGAACCTCCGACTCGATGGCCAGGATGTTCCGGTCGCGGGTCGAGCACACGACCGTCGGCCGAACGGCGGATGCGTCGTGCGTGATGCGCGCCGCGTAGGCGTAGGGCGAGACACGGACCTGCTTGAACGGGTTGTCGGTAATGAGGACGTGGTCCCAGCGCCCCAGCAGCTCGCGGTGCGACATGTCCGGCAGCCGAGGGGGGTTGACCTCGACCAGCTCCACCCAGCCCGCCGGGTCGGAGAGCATCCCTAGCCCGCTTCGCTGCTGCGGAGCCGTCTGGCCGCCGCCACCATGTCGGTCAGTTGGCGCTCCACCTCCGGCCAGGACCGCGTCTTCAGGCCGCAGTCGGGGTTGACCCAGATGTCGCCGGGCGCCATGAAGGCCCGGAAGTGCTCGAGGCGCTCGGCCATCGTCTCGCTCCCGGGGGAGTGGGGCGAGTGGACGTCGAACACGCCCGGACCGATCTGCAGGTGGCCGTCGTCGAACAGCTCGTAGAACTGGTGGATGTAGCTCGCATCGTTCGAGCGGCTGAATTCGATGGAGGCCACGTCGACGCCGGCATCGGCCCACAGCGGCACGATGTCGCCGAAGTCGCCGTAGCACATGTGAGTGTGCATCTGGACGTGCGCCGGCTGGTTGAAGACGTGGTTGAGCGCAGCTCGCACGCCGCGGGCGTAGACCGCACGCCGTGCGTCGGCGTCGACCGTGGGCAGGGGCCAGCGCTCCCGGACCGCGGGCTCGTCGACCTGGACGATCCGCGCACCGGCGTCGGCCAGCGCGCGCACCTCGGTGGCGATGGGCTGGGCCACGGCCCAGAAGAGCTGGTCATCGGGCACGCCGGGCGGGCGGAACGACCAGTTCACGATCGTCACCGGGCCGGTCAGCATGCCCTTCACCGGGCGGTTGGTGGCGGCCTGCGCGATGCGCCACTCGCGGACCGTCATCGGTCCGTGCGCCATCGGTGGGGCGGCCAGGATCGGCGGGCGCGTGCAGCGGCTGCCGTAGCTGAGCACCCAGCCATTGCGGGTGGTGTGGAAGCCGTCGAGCCGCTCGGCGAAGTACTCGACCATGTCGGTGCGCTCGAACTCGCCGTGGACCAGGACGTCGATCCCGGTCGACTCCTGCCAGGCGATGGCATCGGTGATCAGGCGGTCCACCTCGCGCTCGTATGCGGCGGCTTCGAGCTCGCCGCTGCCCAGCCGCCGGCGCAGCTGCCGCACCTCGCGGGTCTGGGGCAGCGAGCCGGTGGTCGTGGTCGGGTAGCGCGGGAGGTCGAGGTCGGCCTGTGCCGCGCGGCGTGCCTCGCGGCCGGCCCGTGCGCGGACCTCGCCCACCTCCGGCCAGGCCACCGACGTCCTCGCCGGTGCCTCCAGCTCATTGCCGTCGCGCAGCGCCGCCGCCCAGGCGGCCAGCTGGGCCGCCTTCTCGCGGGCGAACGCGAATCCCGCCGGCAGCTCCTCGCCATCGACGGTGTAGGGCAGGAACATGAGGCTCGTCGACGGCACCAGGCGCACGGGTCGGCCATCGTTCGGGAGTCCGTCGAGCAGTTCGCGGACCGGCGACGGGTCGTCAGCCCACACGCTACGGCCGTCCATCACCGTCACGACGTGCTCCGGCTGCGCATCCCAGGCGCCGTCGCCAACCAGCTCCTCGACGGCGTCGAGCGGGACCTGCACCGCCAGGCCGCGCCGTCCGAGGGCCGCGACGGTGCGGCCGGCTGGGCGGCCGAACTGGACGGTCACCAGCGCCGGCTCCTCGAGCCCCAGGTCGGCGGCATCGGCATAGGCGGCGTCAAGGAGCGCCTCGTCCTCGGCGCTCATCGCCATGCCGAGTGATGGCTCGTCGATCTGCAAACGGAACCCCGGATCGGTCGTTCGCTGCAGCCGCCCAAACGCCCAGATGGCACGGCCGGCGGCGCTCGCCAGCGCCTCCGGCGCGACGCCGTCGAGCTTGCTGAGCTTGACCAGGCTGTACGGCCCGAGCACCGTCCACGCCGTCTCGGCCGATCCGAGCGGCTGGCGCCAGGGGAGTGGGACCAGCTCCTCGGGCAGCGCCGCGATCACCGGGACGACGTAGTGGTAGTTGGTGTCGAACCACTTCGTCATCTCCCACGCCGGCCGGTCCTGCGCCCCGCGCGCGAGCACGGTGAGCACGTCGAACGGATCATCGGCGACCCGGGTGCGCAGATCGGCGGGCGCGAGCCCCAGCTGCATCGCCGTCTCGAGCACCCCGTCGTAGAGCACGAAGTCGTCGACCGCGGAGCCGATGATCGAGCGCTGCTCCTCGAGGTGCGCGCCCCGCAGCTCGGCGACCGCGCCCTGGAGCTCGGCGGGCGTCATGCGGCCGCTCCACGCTCGCTCCAGGGTCCATTTGAGCTCGCGCCGCGGCCCGATCCGCGGATAGCCGATCAGTCGGGCAGTCGGGGCACTCATGTGGCCCATTATGCCTACCGCCGTGCGTCCGCTCCCGCGGTACACTCGGCTGAACTCGCGCGCCGTGGGCGCGCCCCGCACGTCAGGTAGGAATCATGACCGAGCCCACGCTCCTGTTCACCTCGGAATCGGTCACCGAGGGACATCCGGACAAGCTGTGCGACGCGGTCGCCGACGCGGTGCTCGACGACGTGCTGGCCCACGACCCCAACGCGCGCAGCGCGGTCGAGGTGGCGGCCACCACCGGGCTCGTGTTCGTCATCGGTGAGCTGACCACCACGCACTACGTCGACGTCCAGGAAGTGGTGCGCCGGACGGTGCGCGAGATCGGCTACAACGATTCGCGCCTCGGCTTCGACTGGGAGACGTGCGGCACCATGACCGCGCTCAAGGAGCAGTCGCCGGACATCGCCATCGGCGTCGACGACGCCCTCGAGACCCGCGGCGGGACGCAGCACGACCTGGGGGCCGGGGACCAGGGGATGATGTTCGGCTACGCGTCGGACGAGACGGCGGCCCTCATGCCGGCCCCGATCTTTTACGCCCACGCCGTGGCGCGGCAGCTGGCGAAGGTGCGCAAGGAGGGCACGCTGCCGTTCCTGCGTCCCGACGGCAAGTCGCAGGTCACCGTCGCCTATGACGCCGACGGGCGGCCGACCGGCATCCACACCGTCCTCGTCTCGACCCAGCACGATCCCGAGGTCAGCGCCGACGACCTTCGCGCCGCCGTGCGCACCGAGGTCGTCGAACGGGCGATCCCGCTCGAGCTGCTCACTGACGAGACGAAGCACTACGTCAACCCCACCGGGCGCTTCGTCATCGGCGGACCGATGGGGGACTCCGGCCTCTCCGGCCGCAAGATCATCGTCGACACGTACGGTGGGATGGGTCGCCACGGCGGCGGCAGCTTCAGCGGCAAGGACCCGACCAAGGTCGACCGCTCCGCCGCCTACATGGCCCGCTACGTCGCCAAGAACGTGGTCGCCGCCGGCCTGGCGCGACGGTTCGAGCTCCAGCTCGCGTACGCCATCGGCGTCGCGCATCCGCTGGCCATCAACGTCGACACGTTCGGCACCGGAGCGGTGACCGATGCGCGCCTGCGGGCGCTGGTGACCGAGTGCTTCGACCTGCGCCCCGCGGCGATCATCGAGACACTGGACCTCCGCCGGCCGATCTACCGCCAGACCGCGGCCTATGGCCACTTCGGCCGCCCGGACCTGGACCTGCCGTGGGAACGGACCGATCGCGCGGCCGAGCTGCGCGATCTCGCCGGCGTGCGGGGCGAGGTCCCGGTCTGACCCGCACCCCGGTTCGCTGGGGAGAGGAGCACGCCCCAGGCGGCCTGCCCCGTCCGCTCCGGACCCTCGTCGCGCGGGTGCGGGCCGCGGTGGCGCCCGAGCCGCCTGCCGAGCGCCGTGGTCTGCCGCCGCTCCCCGGGGTGCTGCGTCGGGGCGAGCTCGCGGCGCCCTACCTGGCCGCGGAGCGGGCCGGCGATCACCAGCGTGCCGGAGCGGCCGCGACGGCCGCCGCGGACCGCGCCGTCGAGCAGCGGGCGTGGTGGCCGGCCGATGCCTGGGCGCACCGGGCGCTGTGGCACTTCGAGCAGGCCGACATGGAGCTGGCCGCGGTCCGGGCCGCGCGGCGCATCGGTGACATCCGGGTCGCTGCCGGCGACCCGGGCAGCGCGCGCCGCTACTATGCCGAGACGATCGACGAGGCACGCGACATGGGCGCCGAGCGTGAGCAGGGGCTGGGGGCGCTGGGGATGGCGCGCGCCGAGCTCGAGCGCGGCAACGTCACGACCGCGCGGAAGCTGGGCCGAATGGCGCTCGACCTGCTCGAGCGTGGCGGTGGGTCGGCGGAGGAGGTGAGCGCGGCGCGCGAGCTCATCGGTCAGGAGAAGGAGGTCTCGTGAGCCCACGGCGGAGCATGCGGGTGGCGATCGTGGGGGCGGGCGTGATGGCCGAGGCCATGATCGCCGGCCTGCTGGCCGACCGCGCCGTGGCCCCCGCCCAGCTGGTGGCGAGCCACCCACGCCGCGACCGTCGCGAGATGCTCGCCGAGCGGCACGGCATCACCGTGATGGCCAGCAACGCCGAGGCGGTCCACGAGGCGGAGATCGTCGTCCTGGCGGTCAAGCCGCAGATGCTGGGCCGCGTGATGCGCGAGATCGCGCCCGCGCTGACCGATGCCCAGGCCGTGCTGTCGATCGTCGCCGGCGCCACGTTGCGCACGCTGGCGGTGGGACTCGGCCACGCGGCGGTCGTGCGCTCGATGCCCAACACACCGGCCCAGATCCGGCGCGGGATCACGGTCTGGACCGCCGCCGCGGCGTGCACCTCTCGCCAGCGCGAGCTGGCGCGGGCCGTCCTTGGCGCCCTGGGGACGCAGCACGAGGTCGACGACGAGGAGTTCGTGGCCATGGCCACCGCCCTGTCCGGCACCGGGCCGACGTACCTGTTCGCGGTCATGGAGGCGCTCATCGACGCCGGCGTGCACACCGGCTTCCCACGCGAGCTGGCGCACGACCTGGTGGTCGCCACCCTGGTCGGCTCGGCCGAGTACGCCGCGCAGTCAGATCTTCACCCGGCCCAGCTGCGCAATGCCGTGACCTCGCCCGGCGGCACGTCGGCCGCCGCCATCTACGAGCTCGAGAAGGGCCGCCTGCGCACGGTGCTGTCCGACGCCGTGTGGGCCGCGTATCGCCGCACATTGGAGCTGGGCGCCCAGCTCGAGGAGCAGACCTCGCCGCCAGAGGAGTAGCGGCGGGGGTATATACGTATATACGCTCGGCCTGCAGAGGCCAATGCGCTACGCTCGCGACCGATGTACGCGATCGTCATGGCCGGCGGCGCCGGGACCCGGCTCTGGCCCCTGTCCCGTCGTCGAACGCCGAAGCAGCTGCTCAACCTGGCCGGTGACGCGAGCCTGCTGCAGCAGACCGTCGCCCGCCTGGCGCCGCTGCTGGACCCGGCCGACATATTCGTCATCACCTCCCAGGCCCACGTGCGCGCGACGCGCGAGCAGCTCCCGCAGCTCCCCGAGGGCAACGTCCTGGGTGAGCCGCTGGCGCGCAATACCGGCGTTGCCGCCGCGCTCGCCACGGCCCTCGCCGGGCGCGACCCCGACGAGGTGGCACTCGTCGTCCCGGCCGACCATTTCGTGGCCGAAGGCCCGGCCTACGTGGACGCCCTGCGCGAGGCGGCGCGGGTCGCGGAACGCGGGTACCTCGTCACCCTGGGTGTCACGCCGGACGGGCCGGCGACCGGCTACGGCTACATCAGGGTCGGGGAGCGGTTCCATCCGTCCAGCCCCGCGGCGCGAGTCGATGCCTTCACCGAGAAGCCGGACGCTGCGACGGCGCGGACGATGGTGAAGAGCGGCAACCACCTGTGGAACGCGGGCATCTTCGTCTGGCGCGGCTACGTCTTCCGCCAGGCGGTGGAGCGCTACCAGCCCGAATTGGCGAAGGCGATGGACCGCGTCGAGCGTATCGGTACGCTGCCGGGCTTCCAGAGCGAGATTCGCACCGTGGTCGAGGCGCTGCCGGCCATCCAGATCGACACCGGCCTCGCCGAGCCAGCCGCGGCCGAGGGTCACATGGCGGTCGTGCCGCTCGACGCCGGCTGGAGCGACATCGGCTCGTGGTCGGCCCTGCTGGAGGCGCTGAGCGAGGCACAGGGCAAAGAGCTCGTCGCGTCAGGCCGCCACCTCGACCGCGGGTCGCACCGGGTGCTGGTCCAGGGCGGGGAGCGGCTCGTCGTCACCGTCGGCCTGGAGGACGTGATCATCGTCGACACCCCGGACGCGCTCCTCGTGTGCGCCGCCGACCGCGCCGAGGAGATCAAGCAGGTTCTCGACGAGATCAGCGCGGCCACCGGCGATCAATACCTCTAGACCGATGCGTCCCGGTCCCACGCCGGCCGCCGCCCAGGAGGATCGCGTCCGCCTTGCCTGGCTGGCTCGGTTCTTCGGCTGGTGCCTGGGCTGGTACGTGCGGTTCGTGGCCCGCACGGCGCGCCACACCGGTCCGCCGGTCAGCCAGGAGCAGGCGGTGCTCGCCTTCTGGCACGAGTTCAACCTCGCTGCCGCGGTGGCCGCCTGGAAGCTGCGCCTTGACCACCGCTTCGTGTCGTTCTCGACCCGCGGCTTCCGCGGCGTGGTCATGAACGCGCTGCTGGAGTCGACCGGCGGGGGCGTCGTCACGCTGCCCGACGAGGGGAGTCAGACGCGCGCCGAGGCGGCGCGCCTGACCGCCGAGCTGGCGCGGCTGGGCGGCGAGGGCTGGACTTTGGCCGTGTCTCCCGACGGACCGTTCGGGCCCTACCGGGTCGCCAAGCCCGGGGCGCTCATGGTGGCCCGGGAGGCGGGGCTGCCGGTCATCCCGTGGGCGGTATCGGTGCGTCCCACGCTTCGCCTTCGATCTCGCTGGGACCGACACGTCGTCCCGCTTCCGTTCTGCCTGCTGCGTGTGCACGAGGGGACGCCGATCCACGTTGCGCCCCGCGAGACGATCAAGCCGCGCCTCGCAGAGCTCCAGGCCGAGCTGGAGCGCGTGGCGGCTGGAGCCCGCTGACACGTCGTTCCGCCTCGTGACGATGGGGTGCACAGATGTTCCGCCCGTTCTCACGCCTTGTGGGTGAGACCCATTTCACCCGAGGCACAAGGAGAACGGACATGGCACATCTCACCCGGACCGCCGGTCGACTGGCGGGATCCTTCAACAGCGGCATCCGCCCGCTCGCGCTCGTCGCCGTGGCGGCAGTCGTCGCGGCCAGCCTCGTGATTGCCGCGACGCGCGCCGATCTCGGACCGACCGCGGGCAGTCCTCGCTTGGTCGAGTCCGACGTGACCGATGGGTGGGCACTTTCCGGCGTCACGACCGCTCCACGCACGGCACCAGCGGGGGTCACCGACGGCTGGATGTACACCTCCCTTGCCGGCGTGGGCGCTCGGGCTGCTGGCGAGATCACCGACGGCTGGATGTACACCTCCCTCCCCGGCGTTGGCGACCGCCAGCGCTGACATGACGGGACCGTCGCGCCGGGGCCGCTAGACCAGCGGCCCCGGCGTATTCCCGTGCCGCGGCACGCGGGGTATGCTGCCGGCTCAGCATTCGGGGGGCGCCACGCCGGCGCCCCGACGTAGCGGGAAACGGTGCGGTGACTGACCGAGCACAGGCCGGACCTGCGACTGGCGGTGGGCCGTTCGTCGGGCGCGAGCGCGAGTTCGCGTTCCTCACTGACGCCCTGCGCGAGGCGGCGGCGGGCCGTGGCGGGCTCGTCCTCGTCGCGGGCGAGCCGGGTATCGGAAAGAGCCGGCTGGCCGACCGGCTGTCGATGAGTGCTCGAGAGGTTGGAGCGCGCGTCCTCATCGGTCGCTGCTGGGATGGCGCCGGGGCCCCTGCATTCTGGCCGTGGGTCCAGGTCGTGCGCGGACTCGTCCGCTCGACCGATCCAGCAGTGCTGCGTCAGCAGCTCGGCCCCGGCGCTTCCGATGTCGCGCAGATGGTTCCCGACCTGCGCGGCGTGTTCGCGGACCTCGAGCGGGCCGAGGCGGCGGAGTCTGAGTCGGCCCGCTTCCAGCTCTTCGACTCGGCCACGACGTTCCTCCGCGCAGCCGCCGAGGATGGGCACCTGCTGCTGATCATCGAGGACCTCCACGTAGCCGACCTGGCTTCGCTCTACTTCCTCAGGTTCCTGGCGGGACAGCTCGGCGATAGTCGGATGCTGGTCGTCGGCACCCACCGCGACGCCGAGTTCGGCACCACCGACGCTGCGACGCGCGACGCGCTCAGCGACCTCGGCCATCTGCCGGGGGCGACGACCATGACGCTCTCGGGCCTCGACGAGACGCTGGTCGGCGAGCTGATCGCGGCAACCACCGGCGCGGCACCGCGCTCGAGGCTGGTATCCATGATCGTGCGCGAGACGCGGGGCAATCCGCTCTTCGTGGGCGAGGCGATCCGGTTGCTCGAGGTGGAGGGGCGGCTGAATGACACGGTCGGTGACCAGCTGCAGGTTCCGCTGCCATCTGCGATCCGGGACGTCATCACGCGCCGCATCCGACACCTCGACCCGGCCACCGCGGATGCGCTCGCCCGCGCGTCGGCGATCGGGCCCGAATTCAGCATCGAGGTCCTGCGCCGCGCCATGGGGTCACCCGCCGATCTCGCGGACCGCCTGAGCGATGCCGTTGCGGCACGGCTCATCGTCGCGGTCCCCACCGCGCTCGGCCGCTATCGATTTGCGCACGACCTCATCCGATCGACGCTCTACGACGAGCTGTCGCCGAGCGCCCGGGCACGCCTGCACCGAGACATCGCCATCACGCTCGACGAGCTGTACGGCGCGGTCCCGAACGCCTTCCGCGCGGAGCTCGCCCATCACTGGTTCGAGGCCTCCCGTGCCGGCTCGGACGCCGCTGACGACGCCCGGCGAGCGGCGGACTACGCGCGAGAAGCCGGTGACCTTGCCATCCGCTCCCTCGCCTACGAGGCGGCTGCCCGCCTGTACCGGATGGCGCTGGCTGCAATCGAGAGCGACGCTAGCCCCGACGAGGCAATGCGCCTCGAGACCCTCATCAGGCTCGGTGATGCGGAGTCCAAGGCGGGCGATCTGCCGGGCTCGCGCCGGACGTTCCTGCGCGCCGCCGAGCTTGCCCAGCGCACCGCGGACGCCGACGCCCTGGCCCGTGCCACACTCGGCTACGGCGGGCGCTTCTTCTGGGCGCGGGTCGGCCACGACGCGCACCTCATCCCGCTGCTGCAGGACGCGCTCGTCATGCGGGGCGGCACCGAGGACAGGCTGCGAGTACGCTTGCTCACCCGCCTGGCATGCGCCTGGCGCAGTGCCCCCGAGCGACTGGGGCAGCGCCGCGCCCTGAGCCAGCAGGCGGTCGCCATGGCTCGTGCCCTGGACGATCCAGCGGCACTGGGTTATGCGCTGGTGGGACATTACTGGGCCATCTGGACGCCCGACAGCGCGGACGAACGGCTGTCGGTCGCCCGCGAGATGCTCGCCGTCGCCGAGGAGACCGGCGAGCCGGAGCGGCTCATCGATGCGCACTTGATGCTGTTCCTGAGCTACATGGACCTCGGACACATCGGGGACGCGCGCACCGAGATGGACGTCGTCATCAACCTCGCGCGAGAGCTACGCCAACCGGCCCAGCTGTGGCTCACCTTCGCCAGCAACACCGTCCTGGCCCTCATGGACGGCGACTATCGGTCCGCCGAGACCACCATCCTCCGCGAGACGGAGCCCGGCATGCCCTCGACGCCGGTCCAGGACGATGTGTCGGCGGCCCGCATGCATCGCCTCATGTTGCGGCGCGAGCAGGGGCGAAGTGCGGAGGAGGAGGCCAGCGTGCGTGCGTCCGTTGAAGAGTTCCCGTGGTATCCGTTGCACCGCGCGGCACTCGCGCTCCTGCTCATCGACGCGGGTCGGCTTGCCGAGGCGAGGGCAGTCTTCGACGACCTGGCCACCGATCAGTTTCGGGCGCTCTACCCCGACTGCGAGTGGCTGTTGGGAATGGCGCTGGCGAGTGAGGCCTGCGCTGCCCTCGCTGCCGCCGCGGAGGCTGAGACACTGTACGGCCAACTTCTGCCATATGCCGGCGGGCACGCCATCGGCCACACCGAGGGGAGCATGGGCGTGGTCGATCGGTACCTGGGCCTGCTGGCCGGTGTCCTGGGTAACGCCGACGCCGCGGTCGAGCACCTCGAGGCGGCGGTCTCCGGGAACATGCGCCTGGGCTCCGCGCCCTGGACGGCCCACGCCCAGGCGGACCTGGCGGCTGCGCTGCGTCGTCGGGGCCGGGACGACGACCTCTCGCGCGCCGGTGAGCTGGCGAGTACGGCCGCGGCAACCGCTCGCCGGCTGGGCATGGACGCCCTGGTCGCCTCCCTGGAGCGAGACGGCGTCCCGCACGCGGTGGCCGATACGCTTGCCGGAGAGACCGGGGTCGGCATCTTCCGCCGCGAGGGCGACTACTGGACCGTCGAGTTCAACGGCCGGGAGACGCGCATCCGCGACGCCAAGGGGATGCGACACCTCGCACGCTTGCTGGCCAACCCCGGCCGGGAGCTGCACGCCCTCGACCTCGCGGCCGGCAACGGTGCTGTTGGCCCCCGCGGACAGCATGGCGAGCAGATCGTGGTTGGCGGGCCTGGCGACGCTGGACCGCGGATCGACGACCAGGCCAAGGCCGCGTACCGCGAACGGGTGACGGAGCTGCGTCTCGAGGTAACCGAGGCGCACGAGTGGCATGACGAGGAGCGGGCCGCTCGTGCCCAGGCCGAGCTCGATGCACTGGTCCGTGAGCTGGCGACCGCGGTCGGGCTCGGCGGCCGCGATCGGGTGGCGGCGTCGCCGGCGGAGCGTGCGCGCATCTCCGTCACCCGCGCCATCCGCTCCTCCATGGCACGCATCTCAGCGCAGCACGTCGACCTCGGCGCCCACCTCGACGCCACCATCCGCACGGGAACGTTCTGCGCGTACGTTCCTGACCCGCGCTTGGGGATCTCGTGGCGCGAATGAGCGGAGCCGCATCCCTTCCGTGAACGGCTACCATTGACCCCACCACACCCCCACCACGAGACGTGCCCACGCCCGTGAGCCAGATCAAGTTCGGGACCGATGGCTGGCGCGCCGCCATCGCCGAGGAATACACATTCCACAACGTCCGCCGCTGCGCGCGCGGCGTGGCCGACTACCTCCAGCAGACCGGCGCCGCCGATCGTGGCGTGGTGGTATGCCATGACCGTCGCTTCGCGTCCGAGCACTTCGCCGCCGCGTGCGTCGAGGTCCTCGCCGCGCACGGCATCCGCTCCTTCGTGCCGCCGGAGGCGGTGCCGACGCAGGTCGGTAGCTTCTTCACCCGCGAGCTGAACGCCGGCGCCGGGATCGTCATCACCGCCAGCCACAACCCGTGGACCGACAACGGCTTCAAGGTCAAGGCCGATACCGGTGGCGCCGCGGCGCCGGAGATGTTGGCCGACATCGAGGCGACCATGCAGCGCTACGACGAGCACGAGCTGCCGCCGCGCCGCGACTTCGAGGACGCCAGGTCCGCCGGCCTGGTCGAGGTCTTCGACCCGTATCCGCGCTTCCGCGAGCAGCTGGCGAGCATCGTGGACATCGAACGCATCAGGGCCGCGGAGAAGCGCGTCCTGGTCGAGACCCTCTTCGGCTCCGGCTCCGGCTGGTTCACGCGGCTGCTCGGCGACGGCCGGCTCACCGTGCGCGAGCTGCACACGGAGCGCAACCCCTTCTTCGGTGGCGTCAACCCCGAGCCCATCCGCCCCAACGTCGACGAGTGGCTGGGCGAGATCCCGCGCTGGGGCGCCGACATCGGTATCGCCTTCGACGGGGACGCGGACCGGGT
>JAICQM010000022.1 GCA_025937875.1 Chloroflexota bacterium | reverse complement strand
CTCCGGCGTGACCGGGCCGTGCGGCATACTGCACGCCGCATGCGCCGACCGCACCTCCTGAGCAGCTGGCCGCCGGCGGCGGCGATCCTGGTCCTCGGGCTCCTCCTCGTTCCGCTGATGCCGGCCGCGCCCGCCCGCGGCGCGGAGGACGGGCTGCGGATCGTGACCGACGCGACGTACGAGGTCCGACCCGGCGACGGCCTGGTACGCGTCACGATCGACGCCACCGCCACCAACACCACGCCCGACACGCCCGACGGCAGGACCTCTTACACCGGCCTCACTTTCGCGGTGCAGCCGGGCGCGACGCGCATCTCGGCCGCCTCCGGCGAGGTGGTCCTGCCCCTGGTCATCGGTGAGCGGACCGACCAGTTCACGCAGGTCGAGCTGACCTACCACCAGCAGGTGTTCTTCGGCGACGTGTATCGCTACCGGATTACCTACGAGCTGCCCGATGCCGGCGGCGCGCCGGATCGCGACATTCGCGTCACGCCCAGCGTGGTGGCCTTCCCGGTGTGGGCCTTCGGGACATCGGGCGTGAGGGGCAGCAGCGTCAGCGTGCGCCTGCCGGCGGGCTACACCACCGAGATCCAGGGCGGCCCGCTCAACGAGGCCTCGAACGACACACAGACGACCCTGTCGGCCACCGACCTGCCCGACCCGTTCGCCTTCTTCGCCTACGTCTCGGCCGATCGGCCGGGCGCTTTCGTCGAGACGCAGACCAGCGTCGACATCGGTGGGTCGACCGCCCCGGTCATCGTCCGCGCATGGGAGGACGACCCGGCCTGGGGTGAGCGTACGAGCGACCTGCTGCAGCGCGGGATCCCGGCGCTGACCGAGCTCATCGGCCTGCCGTATCCGGTCAGCGGGCGGCTGCGCGTGGAGGAGGCGGCCACGTCGCGGCTGGGCGAGTACGCCGGCACCTACAACGACCTGACCGAGCTCATCTCGATCCGCTACGACGCCGACCCGATCGTCGGCCTCCACGAGGCGGCCCACATCTGGTTCAACGACGGGCTGCTGCGCGGTCGGTGGATCGGCGAGGCCTGGGCGGAGTGGTACGCGGTCCAGGCCGCGGCGGACATCGGCGAGTCGGGCACCGTCTACGAGCTGACCGATGCCGACCTGGAGCATCGCATCCCCCTCAACGACTGGGGCGCCTTCGGGGTCGAGGATCTCTCGGTCGAGGACTTCGCGTATGCCGCCACCTACCGGGTGGCGCAGCTCGTCGCCGAGCGCACTGATCTCGATGGCCTGCGCCGCGTGTGGCAGGCGGTCGAGGAGGGCGAGATGACCTACCAGCCGCGCGACGCGGAGGCCGGCGCGCGACCCGAGACCGGGGTCTCCTCGTCGCAGGAGGACTGGCAGCGCCTGCTCGACCTGCTCGAGGAGCGCACCGGCGCCGCCTACGACGACCTGTGGCGGGAGTGGGTCACCAACGACCAGCAGGATCCCCTGCTCGACGATCGCGCCGCGGCCCGCATCGCCTACGAGGCGACGGTCGAGGCCGCCGGCGACTGGCAGCTGCCGCGCGACCTGCGATTCGACCTCGGCGCATGGCGCTTCGACGAGGTCGGTGACGAGCTCGAGGTCGCCGACGAGGTGCTCGACCAGCGCGCCGTGATCGCCGAGCGCGCCGCGGCGCTCGACCTCGATCCCTCCGACGCCCTCCGCGAGGCGTTCGAGCGCAACGACGGCATGGAGGCCGCCCGCGCCGCGGCAACCGCCGAGCTGGCCACGCTGGACCTCATCCGCCGTGCGGAGGCGGATGTGGCGGCGCCCGCCACCGCCCTGGAATCGATCGGGCTCATCGGCGCGGATCCGGCTGCCCACGTCGCGACCGCCCGCGACGCGTACGAGACCGGCGACCTCGATCGCACCGATGCCGAGAGCCAGGCTGCGCTCGAGGTGCGCGACGAGGCCGATGCCGCCGGCAGACTGCGGGTCGGAATCGCCGGTGGCTCGATCCTGGGCGCCGACCTGCTGGCCATGGCCGTCCTGTCCGCCCGCCGCCGGTCGCGGCGTCGAGCACGCGCCGCGGAGGCCGCAGTCGCCGCCGCGACGGCCTCGGCCCAGCCGGAGCCGTGACGATCCAGCCGACGGCGACGATGGACCGCTCGCTATGGTCGGTCATCTTCGGGACGTTCACGCTCCGGTTCAGCACCGGGCTGACCGGGGGGCTGCTGGTCTACTACCTCGCCGACCTGCCGAGCCACGGCGGCGCCGAGGTGAGCGCCTTCATGCTCGGCCTCCTGGGCGCGACGTACTTCGTGGCCGAGCTCGTCCTCTCCCCCGGGTTCGGCGTCCTGTCCGACCGACTGGGGGCGCACCGGGTGATGCAGTGGGGACCGGTCTTCGGGGCGGTGGCGGTGATCCTGACCGCATTCACCACCGACCTCTTCCTGCTCGGCACGACGCGCTGGCTGGAGGGCGCCGCCGCCGGCGCCAGCATCCCGTCCATCCTCGGCTACATCGCACTCGCCACCACCCGCGACGAGCTGCTGCGCGGCAAGGCCGTGGCACGCTTCGAGGCCGCCACGCTGGCCGGGATCGGGGTCGGGATCGTGGCCGCCGGCCCCCTCTACGAGGGCATGTCGCGGAGCGGGTTTCTGCTCAACGCGGGGATCTACGCGGTGAGCTACGCGATCTACCGCTGGGGGGTGCGGGAAGTCGGACCCGCCAGCACGAGCGCCGGGGAGCAGGCGGTCGCATCGGTCCGCGACGAGCGCTTCAGCCTGGCGCGCTACCGGGCGGTGCTGGCCAGCCCTGGAGTATGGCTGCTGGCTCCGACCTGGATCGCCCTCAACGCGGTGCTCGGCTCGTGGTCGACTCAATCGGTCTTCCAGCTGGTGCGGGAACCCTCCGATGCCTTCTCCGGGCAGCTGCTGATGGGCGGCTTCGCGCCGACGCAGGTGAGCATCGGCCTTGCGATCGCGCTCGTCGTGTTCTTCGCCGGCCTGTTCTACTGGGGGAACCGCTTCAAGAGCATCCGGCGCACCACGATCATCGGGATCGGGATCCTGGGCGGCCTGGCGATGATGGGCGCCATCTTCGCCATCAACCACTCGCAGGGGCTGGGCCTGCTCCTCCAGGTACCGATGCTGGCGCTGCTCCTCGGCGGCCTGTTCGTCCTGGCCGGCGCCACGCCGGCGGCGCTTGGCCTGCTGGCCGACATCAGCGAGTCCCACCCGGACGACCGCGGGGCGATCATGGGCCTCTATTCGGTCTTCCTGGCCGTGGGCCAGATCGTAGGGGCCCTCGTCTCCGGCTGGGCGGCGGACTGGCTCGGCATCGACGGCCTGCTGGCCGCCTCGCTGGGGCTGCTGGTGGTGGCGGTGCTGCCACTGCAGCGGCTGCGGTCCTCGGAGCACCTGGTCGGTGCCCGCATCTCGGACATCCCCGACCTCGCCGCCGGCTGACTTCCGGCTATCCTTGGCCGCCATGCGGCTGTCCAACCTCTTCTTCACCAGCCTGCGCGACGACCCGGTCGAGGCCGAGATGGCCTCGCACCGCCTGCTGGTGCGCGGCGGCTACGTGCGCCAGCTCGGCGCCGGGATCTACTCCCTCCTGCCACTCGGCCTGCGCGTCCACCGCCGCATCGAGCAGGTGATCCGCGAGGAGATCGACGCCATCGGCGGCCAGGAGATGGAGATGCCCGTCGTCCACCCCGCCGAGCTCTGGAAGGAGTCGGGGCGCTACGCCAAGATCGGTCCTGAGCTGGTGCGCTTCAAGGACCGCGGTGGGCGGGACATGGTGCTGGCGATGACCCACGAGGAGGTGGTCGCCGACCTCGTCCGCGACCTGGTCAGCAGCTACCGCCAGCTGCCCCTCATCGTCTACCACTTCCAGACCAAGTTCCGCGACGAGCCGCGGGCGCGCGGCGGCCTGATCCGGGTCCGCGAGTTCGTGATGAAGGACAGCTACTCGATCGACGCCGACGAGGCGGGCCTCGATCGCGCCTACGAGCTGCACCACGCCGCGTACCAGCGCATCTTCGAGCGGCTGGGCCTGGACACGATCGCGGTCGGTGCCGACGTCGGGATCATGGGCGGCAGCCTGGCCCACGAGTTCATGTATCTCAATCCGCACGGCGAGGACACCCTCGTCCTGTGCGACGCATGCGGGTATGCCGCCAACCAGCAGATCGCGCGTGTCGCCAGGCCGAAGCCCGCCGCCGAGGAGCCGCTCCCCGTCGAGGAGGTCGAGACCCCGGGCACCGACACCATCGCCAGCCTGGCCGCCTTCCTGAACATCGGTACCGATCGCACCGCCAAGGCGGCGTTCTTCGTCACCGGCGATGGCCGCCTAGTGACGGCCATCGTGCGCGGCGATCACGAGGTCAACGAGACGAAGCTGGTCAATGCGGTGAAGGCGACCGGCGGGCTGCGTCCGGCCCAGGCCGAGGAGATCCGCGCCGCCGGCATGGAGCCCGGCTACGGTTCGCCGGTCGGGGCGCACGACACGACGGTCGTGGTCGATGAGCTCGTGATGCTGTCGCCCAACCTCGTCGCGGGCGCCAACCGCCCGGGCTTCCACCTGCGCAACGTGAACGCGGGACGCGACTTCACGCCCGACCTCGAGGTCGACATCACCACCGCCGGCGCCGGCGACCCCTGTCCGCAGTGCGGTGCGGCGGTGCGGCTGGCCAACGGGATCGAGGTCGGCAACATCTTCAAGCTGGGGACCGACTTCACGGTCGCCCTCGACGCAACCTACCTCGACGAGGGCGGCGCGCGCCATCACCCCATCATGGGCAGCTACGGGATCGGCCTGGGGCGCGCCCTGGCCTGCATCGTGGAGGCCCACCACGACGACAAGGGCATCGCCTGGCCGGTATCGGTGGCGCCGTATCGCGCCCACCTGGTCAGCATCGGCGCCCACCGCGACGACGCGGTCCGCGACGCCGCCGATGGACTCCATGCGCGCCTGACCGATGCCGGGGTCGACATCCTCTACGACGACCGCGACGAGTCGCCCGGCGTGAAGCTCACCGATGCCGAGCTGCTCGGCATGCCGACCATCGTCACCATCTCGCCGCGCTCCCTGGCCGGCGGTGGAGCCGAGGTGACCGATCGCGCCTCCGGCGAGCGCTCCGTGCGCCCGATCGCCGACGTCGAGGCCGAGCTCACCGGCTCCTGACCGGACCGATGCCACGCGATCCGAACGTCCCCGACGCCTTCGACGTCTACACGCTGGTGGTGCTGCGGCGCCCGCCCGACGCGCCGTCGATGTCGGACGAGGAGCTCAACGCCCTGCAGGCGCGCCACCTCGCCTATCGCGCGGAGCTCGCTCGCCAGGGCAAACTCGTCGTCAACGGCCCGTTCGACGCGCAGTCCGACATCTCGCTGCGTGGCATGTCGATCTTCGCCTGTGACGCCGACGAGGCCAGCCGCCTGAGCGACGGAGATCCGTCGGTCCAGGCCGGGCGCCTGGCCTATGACGTCATGGAGTGGTGGGTCCGCGCCGGCAGCCTCGCCTTTCCGGGCGTGGAGCGGCCGGTCGGCGAGCGGCGCTCGATGCCCGAGGACTGAGTACCTGGCGGCGCCGCTGCGCCCGGCTGCGCCCGGCTGCGCCCCGTCGTCGTCAAATGCCCGTCCTGGTGACCGTAGGCGGCTTCGGCGGGCCAATCGCCGCCGAAATGCCTCGACGCTGAGCGTGAACCTGACGACGTTCGAGATTCCGAACGGCCAAATCTCGCCTAGCGTCACCAGGACAGGCACGCGGTGACAGCCGAAGCCCCGCGACCTCAGCGCAGCGGCTGCATCACCTGGGACGCCACCCGCTCCAGCCGTGACGGGTCGGCACCCACGCCACGCACGCTGACGATGAGGTGCTGCGCTCCGGCCTCGGCCAGCGCACCGAGGCGCTCGACCGTGGCGGCGAAAGGCTCAGCCTCGACGTCGATGCTGCTCAGCACCGTTCGTTCGATCTCGTCGTACGGGCGGCCGACCGCCTCGCAGTGGCCGCGCAGGATGGCCAGCTTGTCGCGCACGAACTCGGGCGACCGGTCGAACAGGTTGCAGGCGTCGGCGTACTGCGCCACCAGGCGCAGCGTCCGGCGCTCGCCACCGCCGCCAACCAGGATGGGGACTCGCGGCCGGCTGATCGACTGCGGCGAGTTGATGAGGTGCGTGGCGGTCACCGTGCGACCGTCATACCGGCCGTGGGTGCCGCTGCCGCCGGACCACATCTCGTGCGCCATCCTGAGCGCGTCCTCCAGCTGGCGAAACCGCTCGCCCAGCGGCGGGAAGACGAAGCCCAGTCCCTTCGATTCGAACTCGTTCCAGGCCGCGCCAATCCCGAACCATGCCCGCCCGTTGGACAGGACGTCGAGCGTGGTGGTGGCCTTGATCCACAGCCCTGCCTGTCGGTAGTGCACCCCGCCCACCATGAGCCCCAGTCGGGCCTTCTCGGAGTGCGCGGCCATGAAGCCGAGCGCCGTCATCCCCTCCAGCATCGGCGCCTCGGGCGGACCGCCGCCGCGGATCTGGAAGAAGTGGTCCATGACCCAGATCGAGTCGAAGCCGGCGTCGTCGGCGGTGCGCACCACCCGCGCCAGGGTCGGACCGATGTTCTCCGCCCCGCCGGGCCAGGTGAAGTTGTTGATCTGCAAGCCGAACTTCACGGTCATCGGCGCCAATGATGGACCGATACAGGCGTCCGCGCCCGACGCCTGAAACTTTTGCGCGCCGCGGGGCCTCGATACGAGAACAACCCACCGCTGGAGCTGACCATTGCCCGCTGTCGTCCGCCGTCTCGCCACTGCCGGCCCCGTCCTCGTCGTCACCATCTCCATCGCTTCCCTCCTCGGCGCCGCACCGGCCCGCGCCGCCACGCAATCGGTCCAGATCGGTGACGGCTTCTTCACCCCGGCCAACCTCACCATCGCCGTCGGTGACACCGTGACCTGGACGAACGGCGACGACTCGCCGCATACGGTGACGGCGGGCGGCGACGCGTTTGCATCGGGAACCATCGAGAGCGGATCGAGCTTCTCGCGCACGTTCACGAGTCCCGGGACGTATGCCTACGTCTGCAGCTTCCACGACGAGATGGTAGGCACGATCACCGTCAAGGCGGCGGCGGCACCGGCGCCGGCGGCCCCGTCCGCACCGGCCGCCAGTGCGCCGGCCGACGGCGCTCCCTCGCACGACGGTGATGCGCACGACAGCGCGGCGGCAGACACCGCTGTCGCCGCCTCCCCGGCGCTGTACGCGGCCATCCCGCCGCTCCTGATCGGGCTCGGCCTCGTCACGCTGGCGTTCGGGCTCTGGCCGGTCGCCGCACCCGCCGACCAGCGTCCCTCACCGGGCCGGCGACGCTGGTCGTAGGCCTACGGGCGCGGCGCCGGAGCGCCGCGCCCGCATCGGTCTAGTCGGTCAGGGTGCCCGCCAGGTAGGCGTCGTACGCCGCCATGTCGAACAGCCCGTGACCGGAGAGGTTGAAGAGGATCACCCGCTGCTCTCCGGCCTCGCGAGCGTCGAGCGCCTCGTCGATCGCGGCCCGAATGGCATGCGAGGACTCGGGCGCCGGCACGATGCCCTCCGCCCGTGCGAACTGGAGCGCCGCGTCGAAGCAGGTGGTCTGGGGATAGGCCCTCGCCTCCAGCAAGCCCAGGTCGTACAGGTGCGAGATCAGCGGGGCCATCCCGTGGTAGCGGAGGCCACCGGCGTGGATCGGCGCCGGCCGGAAGTCGTTGCCCAGGGTGTGCATCTTGAGCAGCGGCGTCGTTCCCGCCGTGTCGCCGAAGTCGTAGCGGTATTCGCCCTGGGTGAGGCTGGGACAGGAGGCGGGCTCGACCGCCAGGAAGCGGGTGGATGACGAGCCGCGCAGGCGGTCGCGCAGGAACGGGAAGGCGATGCCGGCGAAGTTCGATCCCCCGCCGGCGCAGCCGATGACGATGTCCGGCGCCTCGCCGGCCATCTCCATCTGGGCCATCGCCTCCTGGCCGATGACCGTCTGGTGGAGCAGGACGTGGTTGAGGACGCTGCCCAGCGAGTACTTCACGTCGTCGTTCGTGGCGGCCACCTCCACCGCCTCGCTGATCGCGATCCCCAGGCTGCCGGTCGAGTCCGGCTCGGCGGCGAGGATCGCGCGGCCCGCGTTGGTGCGGTCCGACGGCGAGGCCACGACGTCGGCACCGAAGGACTGGATGAAGCTGCGTCGATACGGCTTCTGGTCATAGCTGACCCGGACCATGAAGACGTCGACATCGAGCCCGAACATGCTGCCCGCGATGGCGAGGGCGCTCCCCCACTGCCCGGCGCCGGTCTCCGTGGCCAGCCTGGTGATCCCTTCCTCGCGGTTGTAGAACGCCTGCGGAATGGCGGTGTTCAGCTTGTGGCTGCCCGCCGGCGAGACCGATTCGTTCTTGAAGTAGATGTGCGCCGGCGTGTCGAGCGCGCGCTCGAGGCCGGTGGCCCGCTGCAGCGGGGTGGGTCGATAGCTGCGGTACGCCTCGCGCACCTCCTCGGGGATCTCGACCAGCGCGTCGGGGCTGACCTCCTGGCGGATGAGCGCCATCGGGAAGAGCGGGGCGAGCATCTCGGGGCCGATGGGCTCGCGGGTCCCCGGGTGCAGGGGTGGCGGCAGCGGGACCGGCAGGTCGGCCGCGATGTTGACGTAGTGCGTCGGCAATCGGTCCTCGGGCAGGACGAAGCGGCGCTGGGTGCGGGAGATGGTGACCGTCATGGCTGTCTCTGAGCCTCCGTGAGAACAACACGACCCCGTCGCCGCAACGGGCGAGGGGGTCATCTCACGGTGCCACCGTTGTTCCCGGGGTGTTCTCGTCCCCGGCTCGATTCGACCACGGACCGATGCGCAGCGGGTGCGCGTCGCTCGATGGCCTCGGCCTCGGTATCGGTGCCTCTCCGCCGGTGGCTAATTGCCGCGTCGCTCGTCGCGCCGCGCGTTCGCCGCCGGAGCTCTCGGGGCCATTCGCCGCTCGCGCCGCCGCCGGGGTCTCAGTCGTCCCGGCTCCCTGGGGGCTCGCTGTGAGCGGGTACTCGTCCCGATCATCGCCGTGTTCGGTTGTGAGGCGAGACGGTACGCCCGATCGACTTCCCACGTCAAGGGAGCCGGTCGTTCGCGCCGATGTCCTGCGGTGGCGGCGCAGCCGCGTGGCATGAGGTATGCGACAGGACCAGCAGCAGGAGGTACTCATTCATGAACCAGGCTCAGACTCACCAATCCGGCCAGTCAGCCGGCCGCTACGACGGCACCGATTTCGTCTGTGACAACTGCGGTTGCGAGATCATGGTCAAGCACGCTGGCGATGCGTCGAAGCACAGCAGCGACACGTACACCTGCCGCTGTGGCCGCCCGATGCGGTTGGAACATTCCGACCGGTAGGCGCACCGACGACGCTGGCACGAGGCGTGCCTCTCGAGCCGGCATGACCCGAGAAGGCGCTAGCCGCGCGCCCGCGGACCTGGAGGCGCTGGCGTGGCTGATGGACAACAGCATCCCGATCCCCGGCACCGGTGGGCGCCGGGTGGGGCTCGACGCGATCATCGGCTTCGTGCCGGGGCTGGGTGACCTCGTCAGCAGCGGTGCATCGCTGTTCGTGATCGTTCGCGCCGCCGGCCACGGCCTGCCGCGCATCACCGTCGTCCGCATGCTGCTCAACCTGGGCCTCGACCTCACCGTGGGCGCCGTCCCGGTCCTGGGTGACGCGTTCGACCTGTGGTTCAAGGCCAACCAGCGCAACGTCGAGCTGTTCCGGCGCCACGCCGTCGCGTCGAGTGCCACGACCGGCGGCGACTGGACGTTCGTCGTCGGCGTGCTGGCGGCCGGCGTGGCCATCATCGTGGGCGCCATCGCCCTCGCGATCTGGCTGCTCGCCCAGCTCCTCGGCGCGTTCGGCTGATCGCGGCTGGCATGCCGTCTGCCAGGCGACGGGTCATCACCACGTTCCGCACGGAGCACAGACCGATGACCGACCAGCCCGGCCGCACGAGCGGCGAGACGATGGGCGCCGATCAGCGCCCCACCGAGCCCGGCGACCACGACGCCACCCAGCAGGAGCAGGCCCGCCGCGAGGGCGCGCCGGCCACTCACGATCCATCGCAGCCGGACAGCGACGCGTTCGGCCAGAGCCCCGATGCTGCCTACGGGCAGCGCGAGGACCAGGCCGAGGACACCGAGACCGTCGTCACCGGCGGGTGATCAGCCGCCCTCCGGGGTGCCGCCGCGCGGCGGTACCTCGGGGAGCGAGATGGTGAAGCAGGTGCGCCCGGGCTGAGACGCGACCTCGAGCCGGCCGCCATGACGTGCCACGACCTGGTGCGAGATGTGGAGTCCGAGCCCGCTCCCGACGCCGGGGCCCTTGGTCGTGAAGAACGGCTCGAACAGGCGCGGGCGCACGTCGGGCGGGATCCCTGGCCCGTCGTCGCAGATCTCGACCACCACTCCGCCCTCGTCGCCACGCCGGGCGCTGACCTCGATCGTCCCGCGCCCGTCCAGCGCGTCGACCGCGTTGTCGACGAGGTTGGTCCAGACCTGGTTCAGCTCCCCGCCGTAGGCCTCGATCTCCGGCAGGTCGTCGGCGTACGACTCGGTCACCGACAGGTCGCGCAACCGATGGCGCAGGATGACCAGCGTGTCGCGCAGTCCATCCCGGACGTCGATGCGCTGGGTCGGCGCCTGGTCCAGGTAGGCGTAGCCCTTCACGGCCCGCACGATGTCGCCGATGCGCGTCGCCGCCATCGTCACCTCCCCGACCAGGGCGCGCGCGGTGGTCACGCTCTCGATCCAGGCGATGGCGGCCTCGATCGCGTCGTCGCGGTACGGCTCGAGGATCGGTGCCACCTCGTCCGGGACCCAGCCCGCGTCGACGAGCGCGGCCGCGGCGGCATGGGGGTCGCCGGCCCCCAGCGATCCGAGCAGCTCGGCCATCGCGTCGATGCGGTCGGCGCGCTCCACCGCACCGGCCGGTGCCACGCCTGTCGGCGTCGCCTCCACGAGCCGCGCCAGTCGCTCCGAATCGGCGCCGGCGAGCACGTCGGCGGCTCGGGTGCGGGACTCCAGCTGCTCTCCCAGGGCCAGGACCGAGCGACGGATGGCCGCCGCGGGATTGTTCAGCTCATGCGCCAGGCCGGCGGCGAGTGTGCCGAGCGAGGCGAGCTTCTCGCGCTGCCCGAGCAGTGCCTCGGTGGAGCGGAGCCGGCCGAGCGTGGTGCGGATCATCGCCAGCGCCGCCTCGGGGCGTGTCGCCAGCAGCTCGAACAGCGCCGCACGCGGCAGGCGCAGCGCCTGCACCGCCTCGATCGCGCGCACGGTCGCGTTGCGCGGGCGACCCTCCAGCAGCGCCATCTCGCCCTGCACGCTGCCCGGGCCGACCAGGGCCAGCGGCACCTCGTCGGTCCCGCTGCCGCGCACCACCTCCAGCTCTCCCGACGCGACGACGTACAGTGCGTCGCCCGGCTCGCCCTCGCGCAGCAGTGCCTCTCCGGCCTCCAGCCGCACCGATTCGACCATCCCGGCCAGGCGCTCGAGATCGTCCTCGGGCAGGTCGGCGAAGAGGGCGCTCGCGCGCAGGGCCTCCACGGTCGCCGCCGTCGGTCGATCCGTCACAGCCCGGCCAGGTACTGGTGCACGAACTGGACGGCCATCGCCCCATCGCCGACGGCGCTGGCGATGCGCTTGACGGACCGGTGTCGCACGTCGCCGGCGGCGAAGACGCCGGGCATGCTCGTCTCCAGCAGGAAGGGCTCGCGCCGCGGCGTCCAGCCGGCCGGGGGCCGGCCATCGGTGCGCGTCTCGGCGCCGGTAAGGACGAAGCCCGGCGCGTCCCGCACGACCGCGTCGGCGAGCCAGTCGGTGCGCGGCTGCTGGCCGATGAAGACGAAGAGCGCCGCCGCCGGCAGCTCGGTGGATGTCTCATGCGTCGTGACCGTGATGCCCTCCAGGTGCGCGGCCCCCTGGACTCCGGTCACGGCGCTCGAGGCGTGCAGTGCCACGTTGTCGAGCGCCTCGATCTGCTCGACGAGGTACTGGCTCATCCCGGACAGGTCCGACGTCCGGATGACGAGGTGCACGCGGTCGGCGAAACGGGCGAGGTACGTGACCGCCTGCCCGGCCGAGTTGCCGCCGCCGACGACGGCCACCTCCATTCCGCGGTACAGGACCGCCTCGGTCGTCGCCGCCCCGTAGTAGATGCCGGCCCCCGCCAGCCGCTCGGCGTCGGGGAGGTCGAGCGTGCGGTAGCTGACGCCGGTCGCCACGATCGCGGCCTGGCAGCTGATCTCGCCCTCGTCGGTCACCAGGATCCGGTACGGGTCCTCGCGGCGCACGGCGCGCACCTCGGCCGGCGACAGGATCTCGGCTCCCAGCCTCCGGGCCTGGGTCAGCGCCCGGCGCGCCAGGTCGCCACCGGAGAGTCCGGCCGGAAAGCCGAGGTAGTTCTCGATGCGGCTGGTGGTGCCGGCCTGTCCACCCGGTGCCTCGCGCTCGACGAGGACCGTCTTGAGCCCCTCGCTGGCCCCGTACACCGCCGCCGCCAGGCCGGCCGGCCCGCCGCCGACGATGACCAGGTCGTAGAAGGGGCGGGAGGGACGCATCGAGAGGCCAACGCGCTCGGCGAGCTCGCGCGTAGCCGGATCCACGAGGGCAGTGCCGTCGGGCAGGAGGACCAGCGGCACGGCTGGATCGGTCGCCTCCTGGGTGGCGGCCAGGCGCCGGCCCTCGTCATCGGTCTCGGGGTCGAGCCAGGCGTAGGGAATCCCGTTGCGGGTGAGGAAGTCGCGGATGGCGTGGCCGCGCGGCGCCCAGCGGCCGGCGATCAGGCGCAGCCCCTCGAACGCCGGGCGGAACGTGGCGGTCCAGTCGGCGAGCAGGTCGTCGACGATCGGGAACAGCCTCTCCTCCGGCGGGTCCCACGGCTTGAGGATGTACTGGTCCAGCCGCACCTCGTTGATGGCCCGAATCGCGACCTCGGTGTCGGCATAGGCGGTCAGCAGGACGCGCTTGGCGTCGGGCTGCAGCTCGAGCGTGGCCAGCAGGAGCTCGATCCCCGTCATGCGCGGCATGCGCTGGTCGACCACGAACAGGGCGATCGGGGTGCCGCGCACCGTCAGCTCGCGGGTCGCCTCGAGCGCCTCGTCACCGCCGGTGGCGGCCACGATCCGGTAATCGTCGCCGTACCGGCCCCGCAGGTCGCGCTCGATGGCGCGCAGGACGGGCGGATCGTCGTCCACGACCACGATCGTGGGACGGGTGCGGTTGGTCGTGCCGTGGCTCGGGGTGGCCATCTGCGCGGAGTGTACGAGCGCGTTCGCCGGCCCGTCACGCGCGTATATACGTATATACGCGTCAGGCGAGAGGCGTGACCATCGGTGCCGCGACCGAGTGCAATCGCGGGTTGGCGGTCACGAGACGCAGATCAGCGGCCGCGGCGACGGCAGCGTAGGCCGCCTCCCCCGCGGTCAGTCCACGCGCCACCCACTCCGCCACATCCCTTGGTGCCGGCTCGCGGAACTCCAGACCCAGCCGTTCGACGGCGTCCGCGAATTGGCCCAGCCTCTTGGCCGGCAGGGCGGATGCGGCGGTGTCCAGCAGATCCAGGCGCGCGGCGGTCGGGACGATCACGGCCAACGTCCCTGCTTCGTATTCGGCGCGCAGGGAGCGTGCCGCACGCTGGGCGCGACCTCCGTCACCGCTGAACCAGCGGATGAGGACGGTTCCATCCAGGACGAGCCGGCGCATGGTGCTCAGCGCTCGCTGAAGAGCACGTCGATGTCCTTCAGTGCTCGCTTGACGGATGGTTCGGCCCCTGGGCCACGGCCCCCGACCAGGTCCTGGTCGGCGAGCTGGGCGAGGTAGCGGCTGCGCGTCAGGCCGCGCGCCCGGCAGGCGGCGTCGATGCGCTCCAGGAGGGCGGTGTCGATCGAGATCAGGACGCGGCTCGTCATGGGCCGGGAGTATATACGTATATACGGATGCCCCGGCCAAGGGCACTAGAGGATGTCGTGCTCCCGGTCATGCATGGGGCGGTCGACGCGGAGCGGATTGCGTGTCGGCTCGGCGCGACCCACCAGCAGGTCGACGACCAGGCGGCTCCCAGCAGCGCCGGCCATGATCCCGTGGCCGGAGTAGCCGCCGTTGACATGGAGCCCCTCCGGCCCGAGACCCAGCACCGGTCCCAGGTACGGCCGTCGATCCGGCGTGACCTCGTACTGACCGGCCTGCAGGTACCAGTGGAAGGACGGCGCGCCCCCGTTCCAGACGGCGCCCCAGAACGGCGCGACGCGCGCCAATGCGTGATCGCTGGCCGGGTCGAGCAGCCCGAACGACCACGCGTGCGACGCCGGCACCGGGTCCAGTGGCTCCCCTGCCGGCTCGGTCGGATCGGTGAACAGGGCCAGGGCGCCGCCGAGCGCCGGGCGCCAGTGGGCGGCGGTCTCTTCCTCGATCGTCATCGGTGCGTCCGAGGGCACCGCCGCCAGTTCGGGGATAACGAGCTTCTGGCGTCGCGTGGGGCGCACGACCAGGGAGGCCCCGGCGAGCGCGGCTACCACCGCCGTGAAGGGGCCGGTGGCGATCACCGCCGCCGGGGTCGCCACCTCGCCACGGTCGGTCACCACGCCCGCCAGCCGCGACCCGTCGGTGCTGAGGCGGAACCCGGTGACGCTGGTCCCGAGCGCGAAGGCCGCGCCGCCCCCGGGAGTGGCATCGGGGATGCCGGCCGGGCTCGCGGCGGCGGTGGCGTAGCCCATGGCCAGCGCCTTGACATCCAGCCAGCCATCGCCGGCGCGGTAACGGGCGCCGCGCACGTCCGGCGAGAGGTACGCGAAGCGTCGGCGCGCCTCGTCGCCGTCGAGGAGCTCGACGTCGGTCAGGCCCCAGGCGCGCTGGCGCTCGACGAGGCGGCGGGATCGGTCGAGCGTGGCATCGGTCAGCGACGCGAACAGGTAACCGCCATGGCGGATGGCGAGGTCCCAGCCGGCAAGGCCGGTCCGCTCGGCGAAGTGGTCGAACAGGTCGACGCCCTCGCGCACGAGCGCGATCTCGTCGGGATTGTCGAACTGGAGCCGAAACGCGCCGGTCGAGGCGGGCGTGGTGAGCGTGGCCAGCGCCGGGCGCCGCTCGACCACCAGCACCCGCAGCCCGGCCCGAGCCGCGAAGAACGCGGTGGCGCAGCCGACGACGCCGCCCCCGATCACGACGACGTCCGCGCTCGCCGGCAGGGTGGCGATGGGGAGCGGCTGGCGCGCGGCGAGATCCACGCGCGGAGTCTAGGGCGTGGTCCGCGCCACGCGGGGTACGATCGCGCGCATGGCACCGCGCATTGCCGTCACGCTCAGCAACCCCGCGCGCGCCGCCGATCCGGAGCTCGCGGCGGCCAAGAACCGGCGCTACCTCGAGGCGCTGATGCGGGCCGGCGCCGAGCCGCTGCCGCTCATGGCGACGGCCGCTGACGAGACGGTGGACGCCGTGCTGGCCACCATGGACGGCCTCCTCATCAGCGGTGGGGCGGACCTGGACCCGTCGCGCTTCGGGGCGGAGCGTGACCCTGCCACCAGGATCGACCCTGCGCGCGATGCGCTCGACGCGCGAGCCTGGAACGCGGCCGAGCGCGCTCACGTCCCGGTGCTCGGCATCTGCCGCGGCATGCAGGCCATCAACGTGTTCGCCGGTGGCAGCCTCGTGCAGGACGTGGCCGGGCACGTGGCCGAGGGTCCGTCGGCGCCGGTGCGCCACCCGATCCGCCTCGTGCCCGACAGCCGGCTGGGCCGGGTCGCGGCCGCCGAGGAGCTCGAGGTCAACAGCTTCCACCACCAGGCGGTGCGCCCCGACCAGGTCGGCGCCGGGCTGCGGGTGACGGCCACCGCCCGCCACGAGGGCGGCACGGAGCTCGTCGAGGCCCTCGAATCGACCGATGACGACCGCTGGGTGGTCGGGATCCAGTGCCACCCGGAGCGCACCGAGACATCGCCGCTGGTCCTTGAGGGCCTGTGGATCGCATTCGTGGCCGCATGCAGCCAAGTCGCAGCACGACGGTGAGCGGGCCGTCCGGCGACCGCGCCGACGTCGTCATCGTCGGCGGCGCGATCATCGGCTCGGCGGTCGCCACGTTCCTGGCGCTGCGCGACGACTTCGACGGCCGGATCGTCGTCGTCGAGCGCGACCCGACCTACCGAACCAGCTCCACGACCCTCTCCGCCGCCTCGATACGGCAGCAGTTCAGCACCCCGCTCAACATCCGGATCAGCCAATTCGGGATCCAGCTCATCCGCGATCCCGCCGCCTGGCTGGCGGTCCCCGGCGACTCGCCGCCGGAGATCGACTTCGTTGAAGGTGGCTACCTCTTCCTGGCGACCGATGCCGGCCGCGCCACGCTGGAGGCCAACCACGCGCTGCAGGCATCGCTGGGCGTCGACGTCGTCCTCCTCGATCGCGGTGAGCTGGCGGGCGCATTCCCCTGGCTCAACGTCGACGACCTGGTGGCCGGGTCCCATGGCCGCTCCGGCGAGGGCTGGTTCGATGCGGCGGCCCTGCTCGGTGCGTTCCGCCGTCGCGCCCGCTCGCTGGGCGTCGAGTATCGCGTCGGCGAGGTGGCCGAGATCGAGCGCGACGGCGACTGCGCGAGGGCCGTGCGGCTGGCCGACGGGGAGAGGATCAGCGCCGGCTGGGTGGTCAACGCGGCCGGCCCGCGCGCCGCCGGCGTGGCCGCCATGGCCGGCCTGGAGCTGGCGGTTGAGCCGCGCAAGCGGCTCGTGTACCACGTCGAGTCGCCGGCCCGCTTCGCCGCACCGCTGACAGTCGACCCCAGCGGCGTCTACTTCCGCTCCGAGGGACCCGCGTACATCGCCGGCTTCTCGCCGCGCGCCGGCGAGCCGGACCCGGCGACGCTCGACCTGCGGGCCGATCGCGCTCCGTTCGAGGAGCATGTCTGGCCGGCGCTGGCGCACCGCGTCCCGGGTTTCGAGCAGCTGCGGCTGCTCGACGCCTGGGCGGGGCATTATGAGGTCCACACCCTCGACCACAACGCGGTCATCGGCCCGCACCCGGAGCTGCCCAACTTCCTGTTCGCCAACGGCTTCTCCGGGCATGGCCTGCAGCAGGCGCCGGCGGTCGGCAGGGGCCTCGCCGAGTGGATCGCGGCGAGGCGCTACGAGACCCTCGACCTCTCCCCGCTCGGCTACGAGCGGGTCATCCGCAACGAGCCGATCGTCGAGCGCAACGTCATCTAGGCACGGCCGCTAGACCGGGAAGCAGGTCGCCTCGAACGGGCGCCCGTCGTCGAACGTGATCGACGCCGCCGTGCCGGCCGGCGGGCCGGCGATCCGCTGCGAGGTGTCGACGATCACCACGCCCGCGGTGTCGATGCTGACCGGGAAGCGGTCCATCCCGCGCGAGGCGGGCCCGACCTTCATCTTCTCGCCCACGATGTTGAACGTGCTGCCGTGGCAGCGGCACTGGAAGCGACGGACGTCGTCACACGGCTCGGGGACCTGGCAGCCAAGGTGCGGGCACTTGCGCCACAGCGCCAGCAGCTCCGTGGCGGACGGCTCGGGCACGGTGATCGTTTCGCCGCGGGCCATCGCCTGCGCGGCAGGGACGTTGACGAGGAAGATGCGGGCCGGCGTGAACGAGTACGGCACGCCGCCGGCGAACCCGGGCTCGGCGACGCGGATGTCGGCCAGCGTCCCCAGGCGGAGGGTGGCACCCACGCCCTCGCGGATCTGCGGCCACAGGAACGCCAGCGTCCCGGCCAGGAACTCGAGTGACAGCAGCGCGGCGCCGGCGCCCACCACGCGGCGCATGAACGTGCGACGGCTCAGCTCGCCGATGGGCGTGGAGGCGACCGCGCCGTACCCCGACGCGCGCGGCGGCGTAGCGGGCGGCCCGGCCATCGCCAGCCGCAGGCCGGCGGGGACGCCCACCGCGTCGGTGTGCAGCCGAGCGTCGAGCGCCCCACGGGCCAGGTCCCACGCCTGCCGCGCCGAGGGCGGCGAAGCGGCCAGCAGCGACGCGACCTCGACGCCGTAGCGCTCGCGCCACGCGGCGGGATACATGCGCAGGAGCAGGCGCACCAGGAGGGCGGGCCGGGCGGGAGTGGATCGCAGGGTGCGCATCGGTCTAGCCCTCGACGTCGCCGAGGCGACGGCGACCCAGGGCGACGAAGCGGTCGAGGCCATCCAGGCGCGACGCGACCGCCCGCGTGCCGTCGTCGGTGAGGCGGTACGGGCGGCGCCGGTCGTCGCTCTCCAGCGGCTGGATGAGGCCGGCGCGCTCCAGCCGCGCCAGCACGGCGTACAGCGTCCCCGGCCCCAGCGGCTCGCGGCCGAACGTCTCGACGTCGGCCATGATCGCGTAGCCGTGCTTGGGGCCATCGGTCAGGCTGACCAGCACCAGGAGGGCCGGCTCGGCGAATCGGCCCAGGTCTGCGTCGCGCTCGGACATGGCGGCGACCTCTCGTACCTATCGAGGACCGATATAGCGGCAATCGATATAGTGCGCCGTTCGACCCATGCTGTCAAGGGTTGTAGCGTTGCGGGGTGAGCCGGGACGTGGAGGACCTGAACCGGCGCGTCCTGCGCGCCCGCGATGCCATGGATCGCGCCTACGCCGAGCCCCTCGACGTGCGTGCCGTGGCCGCGGTGGCGCACATCTCCGAGGCGCACTTCATCCGCACCTTCCGCGCCGTGTTCGGCGAGACCCCGCACCGCTACCTCCAGCGGCGTCGCGTGGAACGCTCGATGTTCCTGCTGCGCGAGACCGACCGCAGCGTCACCGACATCTGCCTCGACGTCGGCTTCAGCAGCCTGGGGACGTTCAGCCGCACCTTCCGCGCGATCGTGGGCGAGACGCCGTCGGCCTACCGCCGCGGCAACGGGCCGATCGTGACGCCCCACTGCGTGCAGCTGGCGGCGATGCGGCCGCGCGTCTCGGCCGCCGCGGCACGCGAATCGAGCAGTTTTGGAGAAGCGGGCACGGCACCTGCTCCCCTAGCCTGAGGATCATCCCGCACGCAAACGCACGGAGGAGATCCCAGTGATCACCAAGCTCAGCGTCGCCTCGATCTACGTCCTCGACAAGGAAGAGGCGCTCGACTTCTACGTCAACAAGCTCGGCCTGGAGAAGGGCAACGACGTCCGGCAGGGCGACTACCGCTGGCTGACGGTCCGCGTCCCGGGCTCCGAGACGGAGATCTCGCTGGAGCAGCCCGGCCCGCCCCTGCACGACGACGCCACCGCGGACCAGCTGCGCGAGCTCATCACCAAGGGCGCGCTCGGCGGCCTCGTCTTCATCACCGATGACGCCCACGGCCTGTACGAGACGTTGCAGGCTCGCGGGGTGACCGACGTCACCCAGGAGCCCACCGAGCACTTCTACGGCACCGACATGGGCATCCGCGATCCGTTCGGCAATCCGATCCGGATCCTCCAGCAGGGCAAGGCAGCCCAGAAGGCGATGGCCTGATGGCTGAGAAGAAGAAGACCACCACCCGCACCAAGGGCCGGAACACGTCGGCCAAGGTCTGGACCGATGAGGAGCGCGCCGCCATGCAGGAGCACGCGCGCGAGATGAAGGCTGCCGCGCGCGGACGGAAGCAGAAGCAGGACGGCGAGGCGGACGTGCAGGAGAAGCTCGCCGAGATGCCGCCGGAGGACCGTGCCATCGCCGAGCGCATCCACGCGATCGTGAAGGAGCACGCACCCACCCTGTCGCCACGAACCTGGTACGGCATGCCCGCGTATGCCAACGAGGCGGGCAAGGTCGTCTGCTTCTTCACCCCGGCGGCGAAGTTCAAGGAGCGCTACGCGTCGTTCGGGTTCAACGCCGAGGCGAATCTCGACGAGGGGACGATGTGGCCGACCGCGTGGGCCATCACGAAGTTGACGAAGTCCGACGAGTCGACGATCGCCGACCTCGTGAGGAAGGCCGTCGGCTGAGGCTGCTCGCTACGGCGCGGGCGTGACCGTGTACTCGCGGGGGGTGGTCCGCGCCGGCGTGATGGCGAAATCGGTGCCGGTGCCGTCGAGGATCGATCCCCACTCGACGTTCGAGGCCAGCCACTCCCCGATCTCGCGCAGCTCGGGGATGTGGCGGACCGAGTCGATGGGGATCTCGCGCTCCAGCTCCACGTCGATGCGGTAGAAGGCGGCCGCGCCGTAGTGGCGCTCGGTCAGCTCGGTCTGCTGCTCGCCCGGGGAGCGGAAGAGCTCGGTGAGCACCCAGCCCAGCCAGTCGCCGAGCCAGCGCGGCCGCGGCCGCTCGAAGAACCGCCCGGTCCCGAGCGACACGATGACCGTGCTGCGCGGGTCGTAGCGATCCGTGAACTCGAACGCCTCGACGCAGGCCTGATAGACCGGGTTGCCGGCCACGCCCACGCCGCCGTCCACGAGCTCGCCGATGCCGGCCACCCGCCACGGCGCGAAGTAGGTGGGCGCGGCCGCCGAGGCGGTCACGCAATCGGTGAACGGCAGGGCGCCGGTGGTGCAGGCGTTGCGGGGACAGTCCTTCACGAAGTACCACTGGTGGCCGTCGCGGAGGCCCTTGGCGGTGATGAGGATGTCGTTCGGCACGTCGTCGATCCGCCAGCCGCGGGCCTCGGCCGGGAGCCGCTCGCCGATGAGCGCGTTGAGGCGCCGGATGTCGTACATCGACCCGGTCAGGACGCGCGGGATGACGCGCCACCACGCTCCGTCGAAGAGACGCGGCGCGTCCTCGACGTAGAGGCGCACCAGCTCGCCGGCCGGCACCCCGGCCGCCAGCCCGGCGGCGAGCACCGCACCGGTCGAGGTCCCGGCCAGGAAGTCGAACGACTCGCGCGCTGGGCGGCCCGTCGCCCGCTCGAGGCCGGCAAGCAAGCAGGCCGGGATCAGGCCGCGCAGCCCGCCGCCATCGATGGCAAGGATGCGGCGGGCGGGGGCGGTGGAATCGGTCATGCGGACAGGATGGCTGCCGTTCGCGACAGCTCGGCGGTCACGGGACCGGCGGCACGGCGGCCGGATCGAAGGCCTCGTGGGGCGCCGCGCCACGTTGGCGTCCGGCGCGCGGCAGTCGCAGCGAGCCGCCCGCCGCCAGCAGCACCACCACGAGGGTCAGGCCGAAGGCGATCCCGATCGCGGCGGCGAGCGAGATGACGCCGCCGTCAGCGAGCGCCACCCACGCTCCCCCGACCCCGGTGCCGAACGCGGTCCCCAGCGTGAATGTCAGCTGCAGCGCGGCCGAGGCCGATCCCTCGCGCCCTGGCTCCGCCGACTCCAGCATCAGCAGGCTCAGCGTCGTGTAGGCCAGCCCCATACCGAGGCCACCGATGGCCCAGCCAATGGCAGCCACGTACAGCGGCATCGCCGGCAACAGAATCAGCGCGGTGACGAGGATCCCGACCGCGATGAGCAGGGTGCCGATCCCCACCAGGCCGCGCCGCCACCCGCGGGGGACGAGGCGCGCCTGCAGCCAGGACCCGGCGGTCCAGGTCAGCGTCGCTGCGGAGATGGCCAGGGCGCCGGCCGCCAGGCTGGCGTGCCGGACGTCGGTGATG
>JAICQM010000155.1 GCA_025937875.1 Chloroflexota bacterium | reverse complement strand
GCGGCTGATCCGCTCCGTCCCGCATGACCCGCATTCTGGCACGCCCCGAGCCCCGTCGACGGCTGACGTGGCCGCCCGGCGCGCCGCCGGTCGGCCTGCACCTGGGCGTGCAGACCGGCCTCCTGAAGACCGCTCGACGTGCGCGGCAGATCGGCGCCACCGCGCTCCAGATCTTCAGCGACAACCCGACCGCCTGGCGCCGTCGCCCGGAGCCACCGGCCGATGCCCCCCGGTTCGTGGAATATGCGGCGCGGGCCGGCATCGGCCGCATCGCCATCCACGCCAGCTACCTCATCAACCTCGCCGGCGGCGCCGAGCCGTTCGCCAGCCAGTCCCGCGCCGGCCTGATCCACGAGCTGCAGCGCGCGGCCGCGTACGGGGCGCGATATGTGAACACGCACATCGGCTCGCATCGCGGCAGCGGCCACGCGGCGGGGATCGCGCGGATCGCCACCAACGTCGAGGCCATCCTCGACGAGACGCCCTCGGAGGCGATCCTGGTGCTCGAGAACGCGGCTGGCGGTGGCGACACCCTGGGCGCGACGATCGAGGAGCTGGCCGCCATCACCGCGGCGATCACCCGCGGCCACGAGCGGCTGGCCTTCTGCCTCGACACGGCGCACCTGTGGGGCGCCGGCTACGACGTGTCGACCGAGGAGGGAGCGGCGGCCGTCATCGACCGGTTCGCCGAGCTGCTGGGGCTCGAGCGGCTGGCGCTCGTCCATCTCAACGACTCGCGGTCGGAGCGCGGGTCGCGAACGGATCGCCACGAGCACCTGGGGGCGGGGCGCATCGGTCCCATCGGCCTGGGCGCGCTGTTGCGCGACCCTCGGCTGGCGGGGACCACGTTCATCATGGAGACGCCGGGCGAGGATGCCGGCTACGACGCGGTGAACCTGCGGCGGGCGTGGCTGCTGTGGGGCGGCGCCGAGACGCTGCCGGAGCTGCCGCCGAAGGCGTTCAAGCTCAACCGACGCGCGTCACGGCGCTGAGGCGGTCGCGTATATGCGTATATACGCCGGGCCGCCGAGGGAGCCTACGCCCCTCGGCTCAGCCCGTTGGTGGGACCCTCGCCGCTGTTGCGCAGGCGGCGCGAGCGGACGGCCAGGTACGCGTGCATCAGCTCGCGGACATCGGACTCGGTGAGGAGCTCGTCGCCCCGCAGGGCGTACTCGACGCGGGTGGTGGGCAGGACCTGGCGGGTGTTGAGGCTGGCGAAGTACGCCGGGCCGTCCGTCTCGTCGTGGATCTCGCGCAGCCCGCGGGCAAGCTTGGTGGCCGTCCCGAGGGACGGCATCCGGTCGCCCTTGATGAGCCGCGAGATCGTGGAGTGGTCCACGCCCGACTGCAGCGCGAGCTGCCGCTGGCTCATCTTCTTCTCCTTCAGCTGGCCACGCAGCCAGGCGTTGAAGGACTGGGGGGTCTGGAACGTCATGCGGTTTCGTGCATCCGTATGCCGTGACGCCACCGGCCTCAAGTGGGCACGGCCGGTGGTGCGTCCGCGCAACCCGATCGTCGCAGCGGGCACGAATCCGCTCAATGACCCAAAGGTACCGAGCCGTCAGCCGCCCGGCGGGTTCGCCTCCGCGGGAGTGCGGCCGAGGCGTCCGGCGCCGTGGGCGCGCCGCACCAGGGGGCTGAACGCGTAGAACACGCCGCCGATGATGATCACCGTCAGGATGCTGATCGCGCGATCGGTGAGGGCGACGGCGGTCGCCGGCTCGTTCGGCACGCCGTAGATGAGCAGCACCCCCGCGATCGCGAGCTCCACGAAGCCGACGCCGGCGGGCGTGAGGGGGATGGCGGTGACGAGCGCGGCGGCGAGGGCGACGAAGATCGAGCTGCTGATCCCCAGCCCCACCTCGGGCAGTGCCAGGGCGCGGATGACGAAGTACACGCGAGCGCCCTCGAGGAGCCAGATGGCAACCGTCAGACCGATGATCACCGGCACGCTGCGCGCCGTCAGGGCCGCCGTGCTGCCCTCGTGGAAGCGCTCGTACAGGTCGGCCGCCTTCGCGGGCAGGAAGCGCGTCAGGCGATGCCCGAACAGGCGCAACCCGATGACGAAGACGATGAGCGCGATGGCGACGATGAAACCGATGGTGAACAGCGCGTCGATCTCGGGCCGGTTGCGGCCGCGGAACGACCAGAACCCGGCCGCCAGCGCCAGGCTGGCGATGACGATCACGTCGGCGATGCGCTCGATGAAGATCGTCCCCACCGTGCGCGACACCGATCCGCCGAAGTTGCCCTTCAGGAGGAAGGCGCGGTACAGGTCACCCAGCTTTGCCGGCACCAGGCAGTTGACGAACCACGACAGGAAGAGCATCCCGGTCGCGCTGCGGTACGGGACGTGGGTGCCGACCTGGCGCAGCACGAACCACCAGCGTAGCCCGCGCAGCGGGAACGTGGCGTAGTAGGCGGCGAAGGCGACCAGGAGCAGGAGTGCGTTGGCCTGCAGGATGTGGTCGACCGTCTGTCCCCAGTCGATGTCGAGCACGAACACGAACAGGAAGACCAGCAGCGCGAAGCCGAACACGATCGAACCGATGGTCCGGACGTTGAGGAAGCGCCGCGCCAGCGAGACCTCGCCCTCGGGGATGACCTCGGCGGCCGGCGCGTCGAGGAACTCGCTCGGCTCGTAGATCGAGTGCCCGTGGTCGCGTTCGCGCTCGACCGGTGGCCGCTCGTCAGCCACGTTCCTGCATCTCCGGGTCATCGACTGCCGGCAGCTCCGATGGTGCCGGGCGCGCGACCGGCTCCTGCTCGACCTGCGCCGGCCGCTCCGGGCCGAGGATCGGTCCGGTGGCGGTCCGCTTCCCGCGCCACGCGTCGAACATGTTGCGCCACACCGCCCAGCGCGTCGTGAGGTGGATGAGGACCGATGAGCGCGACGCGTGCCATTCGTTGTCGGGCAGCACGGCCTTCAGTCCGGCCGCATCCGCGAAGGCGGGGAGCGCGTTGAAGCTCATCGCGATCTCGCCCTTCGAATGCGAGTCGCTGGCCGCGATGCCGGGGATCCCGTGCCGTGCGGCGAACTCAGCCGCCTGCTGGTTGTGGCGCTGGAGGGTGACGCGGCTGTTGAATACCTCGACCGCATCGATCTTGCCGGCCTCGGCCAGTGCGACGAGCGGCTCCTCGCGGATGTGCGAGCCGCGAAACGGGTCGAACGGGTGCGGGATGCTGACCAAACCGCCCTGCTCGTGGATGGCATCGGCCGTGGCTTCGGCGGTGAGGCCGCGGGGGATGGTGCGGGTCAGGAAGAGGCCCACCACCTCGCCGTCGCTGGTGCTCACCTCCTCGCCCAGGATGACGGTGAGCTGGTCGCCGAGGCCGAGGTCCTCCACCTTGGCGCGCACCGCCAGGGCGCCCTCGACGTTGTTGTGGTTCGTCACCGCGACGTGGGTCAGGCCGCGCTCGATGGCGGTGCGAATGAAGCGCTCCTCGCCGAGCAGGGAGTCGCGGCTGAAGCGGGTGTGGATGTGAAAGTCGGCGAAGGCCGTGCGCTTCGGTGCCGATCCGGTCCGCTCCTTCAGCGCGGCGCGCAGATCGGTCGCCGAGGCGACGACGGTCACGAGCCGCTCACCAGGCTCTTCCTGAACGTCGCGAAGTGCTCGAGGGCGAGCCCGGTGCCGACGGCCACGCTGTTGAGCGCGTTCTCCGCAACGTGGCACGGAATGCCGGTGACCTGGGTCAGGAGCGTGTCGAGGTTGCGCAGCAGCGAGCCGCCGCCCGACATGACCATGCCCTTGTCGATGATGTCGCTCGAGAGCTCGGGCGGGGTCTGCTCGAGGACGTTGCGGACCGCGGTCACGATCTGCTGGAGCGGCTGCTCGATGGCCTCGGTGATCTCGGTGCTGGTGATGGGGATCGTGCGCGGCAGGCCGGCGATCATGTCGCGGCCCTTGACCTCCATCGTCAGCGGCTCGTCGAGCGGCAGCGCCGACCCGATCTGGATCTTGACCTCCTCGGCCGTGCGATCGCCGACCATGAGGTTGTACTTGCGGCGGATGTAGTTGGCGATCGCCTCGTCGAAGCGGTTGCCGCCGACGCGCACCGAGTCGCTGACCACGATCCCGCCCAGCGCGATGACGGCGATCTCGCTGGTCCCGCCGCCGATGTCGATGATCATGTTCCCGCTCGGCCCGGAGATGGGGACGTTGGAGCCGATCGCCGCCGCCAGAGGCTCCTCGATGAGGTACGCCTCCCTGGCCCCGGCCTTGAGCGCCGCGTCGCGCACCGCGCGCTTCTCGACCGACGTGACGCCGGATGGGACGCTGATCATCACGTCCGGCTTGAAGATGCGCACCCGCGCGACCTTGTTGAGGACGTACTTGAGCATCGCCTCGGTGATGAGGTAGTCGGCGATGACCCCGTCGCGCATGGGACGGATCGCCCGAACGTTGCCGGGCGTGCGGCCGATCATCTCCCGTGCTTCCTCGCCCACGGCCACCAGCCGGTTGTCGTCGTCGCTGATCGCGACCACGGACGGCTCGTTGAGCACCACGCCCTTGCCCTTGACGTAGACGAGGATGTTGGCGGTGCCGAGGTCGATGCCGATCTTCATGCGTGCGCTATCGGTCCATGCGGGTGCGGGGCGCCCGAAGTATACCGATCCCGCTTCGCCACCCGGTCGCATCGG
>JAICQM010000068.1 GCA_025937875.1 Chloroflexota bacterium | reverse complement strand
TCGACGTCTCGATCCAGGCCCAGGTCCTCAACCTGCTGGTCGAGCTTCGCGAGCAGTTCGGGCTGACCTACCTGTTCATCGCCCACGACCTGAGCGTCGTGCGCCACATCAGCGACCGGGTCGGGGTCATGTACTTGGGCAAGATCGTCGAGATCGGCCCCCCGGCGCAGCTGTACGCGGCGCCTGGCCACCCGTACACACGGGCGCTCCTGTCAGCGGTGCCGATCCCCGATCCAAAGGCCGAGCGGCGCCGGAAGCGGGTCATCCTGACCGGTGACGTGCCCTCGCCGGCGAATCCGCCGTCTGGCTGTCACTTCCACACCCGGTGCTGGCTCTATGAGCGACTGGGGCGGCCGGAGAACTGCCGCACCGAGGATCCGCCACTGCGCGTCGTGGCACCGGACCATCGCGCCGCCTGCCACTATGCCGAGGAGGCGCTGAAGAGCGACGTCGGCGTGGCGCAGGAACCGGTGGCGGAGCACGAGCGCCACGGGACCCCGAAGGCGGTCACCGCCCGCGTGGCCGCCGACGCGGAGACCGCGCGCGTCGCGGCCGCGGCCACCGCCGCCGACCAGGCGGCATCGGTCCCGGTGGGGGAGTCCATTGATGAAGCCGGAGACGCATCGTCTTCCGGTGAGGACAACTCCTGAGCGGGGTGACGGCTGGTCCGTCCCGCGCACCGAAACAGGGCGTCGAGGCGCGGCCAGACGGCCGGCGCGACAGCAGTACAGTTCAGGTTCGTCTCACAGCGGAGGGTTCAGGAATGCGGAGATGGAGATCTCTGTCAATGATCGTCGCGCTGGGTCTCGTCGTCGCCGCCTGCGGCGGTGGAGGCCCGAGCGCCAGCGCGTCCGGCACGGGTGCCGTCCCGACCGACGTCGCATCTGAGGAGCCGTTTGAGAGCTCCGGTACCTTCGAGCCCATGGCGTGGCCCGAGGAGCCGATGGACTGCAGCTTCGAGGGTGATGACACCCACGCTGCATACAACGGCGAGTTCGCCCAGATTCGCGCCGTCGACGAGTCGACGGTCGAGTTCGAGCTGTGCTACGCCGACGTGTCCTTCCTGCAGAAGATCGCGTTCAGCTCGTTCAACATCCACGACACGGCGAGCCTCGAGAACGACATGGAGAACCACCGGATCCTGGCTCGCCCGAACGGGACCGGCCCCTTCATGATCACCGAGTGGAGCCGCGGCGACCACATCACCATGGTTCGGAACCCGAACTACTGGGGTGAGGCACCGGCCTTCGAGTCGCTGGAGTTCCGCTGGAGCGTCGACTCCGCCCAGCGCTTCGTCGAGCTGCAGGCCGGCACCGTCGACGGTATCGACAACCCCGGTCCCGACGACTTCGCGGCGATCGAGGGTGACAGCAACCTGACGCTTTACGAGCGCGAAGGGCTGAACACCTTCTACGTCGGCTTCAACAACAACCCCAAGATCGAGGGCTTCGACAACAGCACCAACCCGTTCGCCAACGAGGACGTGCGGCGGGCCGTTGCAATGGGCATCGATCGCCAGCAGATCGTCGACAACTTCTACCCGGAGGGCTCCGAGGTCGCGAGCCACTTCGTGCCGTGCGCGATCGAGTTCGCGTGCACCGGCGACGAGTGGTACGAGTTCGACCCCGAGGCGGCGCGGCAGCTGCTCGCCGACGCGGGCTTCCCGGACGGGTTCTCGACCACCATCCACCTGCGTGACGTGGTTCGCGGTTACCTGCCGAATCCGACCCAGGTCGCGACCGAGCTCCAGACGCAGCTGCGGGAGAACCTCAACATCGAGGCCGCGATCGACGTCCAGGAGTCCGGTACGTTCATCGACAACTCCGACGGCGGCCTGCTCGACGGGATTCACCTCCTGGGCTGGGGCGCCGACTACCCGGACAACACCAACTTCCTCGACTACCACTTCGGTGGCGGCGCGTCCGACCAGTTCGGCGACAAGTTCGACGACATCGTCGAGGCCCTCCGGGTCGGTGCGACGTCGCCGGAGGATGCCGATCGCGAGGCCGCCTACGTCGAGGCCAACAACGCCATCCGGGAGCACGTCCCGATGGTCCCGATCGCCCATGGTGGCTCGGCAACGGTCTTCCAGGCCGACGTCGAGAACGCCCATGCCTCGCCGCTCTCCAACGAGCAGTTCGCGGTCATGGTTCCTGGCGATCGCGACCAGCTGGTCTGGATGCAGAACGCCGAGCCGATCGGCCTCTACTGCGCCGACGAGTCCGATGGCGAGAGCCTGCGGGCCTGCGAGCAGATGAACGAGTCGCTCTACGCGTACGAGGTAGGAGGCACGGCCGCCGAGCCGGCGCTCGCCACCGAGTGCACGACGAACGACGAGGGAACCCTGTGGACGTGCTCGCTGCGCGAGGGTGTCACCTTCCACAACGGTGCTCCGTTCGACGCCAATGACGTCGTCCTGAGCTACGCCGTCCAGTGGGATGTGGAGCACCCGCTGCACATCGGTCGCGACGGAAGCTTCACCTACTTCAGCGCCCTCTTCGGCGGGTTCCTGAACAGCCCGGCGGAGTAACCGCCTGGGGTAGGCTGTAGGCCACGTTACGAGGGGCGCCGCCCGCACGGACGGCGCCCCTCGTCTATCCAGTTTCACCCGCGGATCCGAGCTTCAATGCTGCGATTCATCCTTCGACGTCTGCTGCTCAGCATCCCGGTCCTGCTCGGGGTCATCCTGCTCGTCTTCATCCTGGCCCGGGTCATCCCGTCCGACCCATGCCGCGCCGCGCTCCAAGAGCGTGCGACCGACGAGATCTGCGACGCCTTCAACGCCCGGTACGGCCTCGACGAGCCGCTGCCGGTCCAGTTCGTGGCGTACATCGGCCAGGTGGCCACCTTCGACCTCGGCGATTCGATCCGCTACAACCGCCCGGTGTCGGAGATCATCTTCGAGCGGCTGCCGCTGACCATGGAGCTCACCCTCCTGGCGCTGCTGTTCGCCACCGTGTTCGGGGTGACGCTCGGCATCCTCTCCGCCGCGCGACGCAATTCGCCGGCCGACGTGGCGACGATGATGCTGGCCAATATCGGGGTCAGCACTCCGGTCTTCGTGCTGGGCCTGATCCTGGCCTGGATCTTCGGCGTGCTGCTGCGCGACACGCCGATCGCGCTGCCCCCCTCCGGCCGCCTCAGCTCGGGCCTCGACTACATGACGCTGCCCGAGGCGTGGGGCATGACCGACCTGCAGGGCCCGTTGCGCGCGATCCTGGACTGGATCAGCAACATGTACGTGTTCGGGTCGCTCATCAGCGGCCAGTGGGGCGTGTTCCTCGATGCGCTGAAGCACATGGTGCTGCCGATGGTCGCGCTGGGGACGATCCCGCTCGCGATCATCGCCCGCATGACGCGCTCGAGCCTGCTCGACGTGCTGGGCCTCGACTACATCCGCACCGCGCGGGCCAAGGGCCTTGGCAACCGGGCCGTGGTGCTGCGCCACGCACTGCGCAACGCGCTGCTGCCGGTCGTCACCATCATCGGCCTCCAGCTTGGGCTGCTCCTGTCGGGGGCGGTGCTGACCGAGACGATCTTCAACCTGGCCGGCATGGGTCGCACCATCACCGAGGCCATCCAGGGCCGTGACTACCTCGTGGTGCAGGGGCTGACCATCGTGATCGCGGCGGTGTACCTGTTCATCAACCTGGTCGTCGACGTCAGTTACGGCTTCCTCGATCCGCGGATCCGGCTGCGATGAGCGGGCAGGTCCCAGCCCTCGACGTCAAGACCGTCGATCCGACGCTGGTCGCCGGCCATCGGTCCAGCCTGTGGCGTGACACGCTGCGCGGGATCCTGCGGCAGCGTTCCGCGCAGGCCGGCGTCGTCATTCTCGGCTTCCTGCTGCTGATTGCCGTCTTTGCCAACGTCGTCGCACCGTTCGGCTCCGAGCAGGACCTGCGCTACCCGCCGATCAGCGAGCAGGTCAACCGCCTGGCGCCGCCCTGCATCCACCTCCTGGGCTGCGACACCTCCCTGCCCCAGCACGCCTTCGGCGTCGACGGCAACTTCTTCGACGTCTTCAGCCGCGTCGTCTACGGGGCGCGCATCAGCCTGTTCGTGGGATTCGTCACGGTCGGCTTCGCGATCGTCATCGGTACGTTGATCGGCGCCGTCGCGGGATACGCCGGAGGCTGGGTCGACAACCTCTTCATGCGGCTGATGGACGTGGTGCTCAGCTTCCCGTCGCTCATCCTCGCCATCGCCATCGTGACCGTCATCGGTTCCGGCCTCATCCAGGCCCAGCTCGCGATCGGTATCGTCGCGATCCCGATCTACGCGCGCCTCATGCGCGCATCGGTCCTGTCGATCAAGGAGCGCGATTTTGTCGTTGCCAGCCGCGCCCTGGGCGAGTCGGATCGCGGGATCCTGTTCCGCCGCATCCTGCCCAACGCGCTGACGCCACTGATCGTCCAGGGCACGCTGGGCATCGGTGGCGCGGTGCTCGAGGTCGCCGCCCTCTCGTTCCTGGGCCTCGGCGCCCAGCCGCCGACCGCCGAATGGGGCAGCATGATCGGCCTGAACCGCAACTTCATCTTCAACGCTCCGCACCTGATCATCTTCCCGGGCATCGCCCTGAGCCTGACCGTGCTCGGCTTCAACCTGCTCGGCGACGGCATTCGCGACGCCCTCGACCCGAGGCTCAACCGATGAGCATCGCCGAGATGACCGAGCCGCGCCGCCGCCACGGGACCAGCGGCGAGCGCCTGCTGGAGGTCGATGGCCTCCAGACCAGCTTCCACACCCGCGACGGCGTCGTGCGCGCCGTGACCGGCATCGACTTCCACGTCGACCGCGGCGAAATCCTCGGCCTGGTGGGTGAGTCGGGCTGCGGGAAGAGCGTCACCAGCCTGTCGATCATGCGCCTCATCGCCCCGCCGGGCCGCATCGAGGCGGGGTCGGTCCGTTTCGGCGGCCAGGATTTGCTGCGCCTGCCGGAGAAGGAGATGCGGCGGCTGCGCGGCAACCGGATCAGCATGATCTTCCAGCAGCCGACGAGCAGTCTGAACCCGGTCTTCAACGTCGGCCGCCAGATCGGCGAGGTGCTGGAGCTGCATCGGAACATGAAGCGCGGGGCCGCCCGCCAGCGCGCGGCCGAGCTGATGCGGCTGGTGGGCATCCCGGATCCGATGCGCCGCCTCGACGCCTACCCGCACGCGCTCTCGGGCGGCATGGCACAGCGCGTCATGATCGCCATGGCGCTCGCCTGCGAGCCGGAGCTGCTCATCGCCGACGAGCCGACGACGGCGCTCGACGTCACGATTCAGGCCCAGATCCTGGACCTCATGCGCGCCCTCCAGCAGGAGACCGGGACGGCGATCATCCTCATCACCCATGACCTCGGCGTCGTGGCCGAGATGGCGGACCGGGTGGCGGTCATGTACGCCGGCGAGATCGTCGAGCAGTCCGACGTGCGGACCCTGTTCCGCGACCCCAAGCACCCCTACACCCGCGGCCTCATCGGCTCGGTGCCGACGCTGGGCCAGGTCCGCGAGGAGCTGTTCACGATCCCCGGCAGCGTCCCGAACCTCGTCGACCTGCCGCCGGCCTGTCGCTTCGCACCGCGCTGCGTGGAGCGCGTCGAGAAGCAGGTCCCGCACGCCGAGGAGCTCCATCCCGAACTACTGCCCACCACCGCCGGGCACCACGTCCGATGCTGGCAGTACCACACGCCCGAGCAGGCCGATGCTGCGCGCGCGGCGCGCGAGGCCGCAGCACCGGTCCCTCGAGGCCGGCGCTCATGACCACCACGAACGGCGACCGCCCGCTGGTCGAGGTCGAGCACCTCGCCGAGTTCTTCCCGATCCACGGCGGGGTGCTCCAGCGCCAGGTGGGCGAGGTCAAGGCGGTCGACGACGTGAGCTTCACCATCCGCCGTGGCGAGACCCTGGGGCTGGTCGGTGAGTCGGGCTGCGGCAAGACGACTGTCGGCCGCCTCCTGCTGCGCCTGCTCGAGCCCACCGATGGCACGATCACCTTCGACGGGACCGATATCACCGGGCTCTCCGAGCGCGACCTCAAACCGTTCCGGCGCCGGATGCAGATCATCTTCCAGGACCCGTTCGCCTCCCTCGACCCGCGGGCGCCCATCGGCGCCAGCATCGAGGAGGGCCTGCGCATCCACCAGATCGGCACGCCCGCCGAGCGCCGCGACCAGGTGGCGCGGATCATGGAGCTCGTCGGCCTGCAGCCGTACCACGCGCGCCGCTACCCGCACGAGTTCTCCGGCGGCCAGCGGCAGCGCATCGGGATCGCGCGGGCGCTGGTGCTCGAACCGGAGCTGCTCGTCTGCGACGAGCCGGTGAGCGCCCTCGACGTCAGCATCCAGGCCCAGGTCCTCAACCTGCTGCGCCAGCTGCAGCGCGACCTGGGCCTGACCTACCTGTTCGTGGCCCACAACATGGGGGTCGTCGAGCACATCAGCGACCGCGTGGCGGTCATGTACCTGGGGACGATGTCCGAGGTGGCGCCCGCGCAGGAGATCTACCGCTTCCCCCTCCACCCGTACACGATCGCGCTGCTGTCGGCGGTGCCGGTGGCCGATCCGGGGGCCCGTGCCCGCCAGAAGCGGATCATCCTGCTCGGTGACGTGCCGTCACCGGTCAACCCGCCGTCCGGCTGCCGCTTCCACACCCGCTGCTGGCTGCGCAAGCAGCTCGACAACCCGACCCGCTGCGAGACGGAGCGCCCGCCGCTGCGCGACCTGGGACCGGATCACCAGGTGAGCTGCCATTTCGCCGAGGAGCTGGTCCAGGTCGAGCGTCGCGAGGAGCTCATCGCCAACGCGGCCGCGGTCAGCTCGGCGCGCGCGGTGAGCGACGAGGAGGAGATCGGCCCGGTCGAGCTGCCACCGCCCGACACGGGTGGCATCTTCGACCCCGCGGCGCCCATCGGCGACGACACGCCAGGACACCCGTAGGCGACCGCAAGGCCACCGGACCGATGGAGCTGCGGATCGCGCTTGCCCAGGTCGCGCCAAGCCTGGGTGACGTCGAGGCCAACCTCGAGCTCGCCGCCGATCGCATGCGAGCGGCCGAGGCCCGGGGAGCGGGGCTGACCGTCCTGCCCGAGCTGGCGCTCACTGGCTACCTGCTCAGCGACCTCGTGCCGGAGGTCGCGATGCGCGCCGACGACGAGCGGCTGGCCGCGCTGGGTCGCACCGTGCCCGGGATGCTGGTCGCGGTCGGGTTCGTCGAGGAGACCGATGACCATCGGTTCTGCAACAGCGTCGTCCTGCTGCGCGGCGGCGACGTGATCGGCCTGCACCGCAAGGTCTACCTCCCAACCTACGGCCTGTTCGACGAGGGACGCTTCACGCGCCCCGGCGATCGGATTCGGACACACGACGCGGGGGCGCCGTGGGGCCGCATCGGCCTGAGCGTGTGCGAGGACTTCTGGCACGCCAGCCTGCCCATGCTCCAGGCCCAGGACGGGGCGCAGCTGCTCGTCAATGTGGCCGCCGGCCCCTCGCGCGCGCCGGGCAGCGCGGCGGGGCTCGAGGCCATCGACGGCTGGCACAAGATGCAGGACACGTACGCGCTGCTGGGCACGGTGGCGGTCGCGTTCTGCAACCGGGTCGGGAACGAGGAGGGCCTGACCTTCTGGGGCGGCTCGCGGCTGGTAGGGCCGAACGGGGCGACGATCGTCCAGGCTCCGCTGTGGGAGGAGGCGCTGGTGATCGGTTCCATCGACACCGACGACATCCGGATGCAGCGCTACGGGGTTCCGCTGCTCGCCGACGAGCGCCTCGAGCTGGTGCGTCGCGAGCTGGACCGCATCATCGCCGAGCGGGCGGACCTGCCGCCGACCAGCGACGACGACGCACCGTGACCGACGAGGCGGTCCTGCCGCAGATCGATCCCGACGAGACGATCGACGTCATCGTCCGCTTCATCCGCGCCCAGCTCGAGCAGACCGGCTTCGAGCGGCTGGTGCTGGGACTGTCGGGCGGTGTCGACTCGGCGACGGTGGCCTACCTGTGTGCCCGGGTCGTGTCGCCGGACCGGCTGCTGGCGGTCCGCATGCCGTACCGCACCTCGTCCGATGCGTCGGAGACCGATGCGCTGCGTGTCGTGGAGGCGCTGGGCTGCGTCACCGAGCGGGTCGACATCACGCCCATGGTCGAGCCGATGCTCGAGCTCATCGGTCCCGAAGGTGATGGAGCCTTGAACGTGCGGCGCGGGAACGTCATGGCCCGGCAGCGGATGATCGTCCTCTACGACCGATCCGCCGCCTTTGACGCCCTGGTGGCCGGGACCAGCAACAAGACCGAGGCGCTGCTCGGCTACGGGACGCTGTGGGGGGACATGGCGGCCGCCTTCCAGCCCATCGGCGACCTCTACAAGTCGCAGCTGCGCGAGGTCGCCACCGCGCTCGGGGTCCCGCCGGAGATCGTGGCCAAGCCGCCATCGGCGGACCTGTGGCCGGGCCAGACCGACGAGGGCGAGCTGGGCCGTTCCTACGACGAGCTGGACCGGGCGCTGTTCGCCCTCGTCGACCGCCGCTGGAGCGTGGAGCGCTGCGTCGGGGCTGGACTGCCTCGCGAGCTGGTCGAGTGGGTGGCACGGCGGGTGGCGATGATGGAGTTCAAGCGCCAGACGCCGCCGGTGGCCAAGGTCAGCCTGCGCACGCCGGGGATCGATCACCTCTACCCGCGACGCCGCCCCGGATCGCGGCGCACGTCGCGATAAGCCGCCGCTAACGGCCTGGTAAGCGGCCGCGGAGTAGGGTCGTGCTCCGAACGCCGCCGAGCTCGCCCGGTTCAGGTGCGTTTCTGACACGGGAGGTCGATGTCGACCATGAACAAGGTGATGCTCGTCGGACGCCTGACGCGCGATCCCGAGCTGCGCTCCCTGCCGAGCGGGAAGCCGGTGGCGAATTTCACGATCGCCACCAACGAGTACCGCGGCGCCGGCAACGGGGAGCGGACCGAATACCACAACGCGGTCGCGTGGGACCGCCTGGCGGAGGTGTGCGGCCAGTTCCTGTCCAAGGGCCAGCTGGTCGACGTCGAGGGCCGGCTCCAGACGCGCCAGTGGGATGACGAGGCCGGCGTCCGGCACTGGAAGACGGAGGTCGTGGTCGGCTCGCTCGAGATGCTCTCCGGGCGTGGGAAGAAGGACTACGCCAAGGAGGTGCAGTCCGCGATCGGCGAGGCCGATGCAGTGCCCGGCGCGGCCACTAACGGCGCAGCCGAAGCGCCGCAGGAGGCCCTCATCGCGATGTGACGCCGTGGCCCGAGCGCCCATCCCCTCGGGTGCTCGGGCCGCCCCATCGCCCTCCGGCTACTTCTTCTTCTTGTCGCCTGGCTTGTTGCCGCCCTTCGGCTTCTTGCCGCCGCCCTTGGATCCCGGGCCCTTGTCGCCCATCGTGGTGCCCTCCGTGCGTTGGGGGGCATGACTGTAGCCATCCCGCACCCCATGTGGCAATGGGGAGCGGGCAGGGATCGTACGTCCAGCGCCGGTATACTCTCCACCCCGCACGTACCAAGGGTTGCCGCGCCGTCATGGCCACCGACTACCCGTACAACGGGCGCCTGAGCCGCTGGGAAGAGGTCGCCGACGGCCTCGTCATCGTCGGAGTCCAGGCGACCGATGAGCCGTTCCCCTTCGCCCCCGGGCAGTACGCCACGCTGGGGCTGATGGGCGATGTCAAGCTCGTGCAGCGGCCGATGTCGATCAGCTCATCGGCGGACGACCTGTCGGAGTACGAGTTCTTCATTCGCCTCGTGCCCCAGGGCGGCTTCACGCCGCTGCTGTGGCAGATCGGGGTGGGGGACCCCATCAACATCAAGGGCCCCAAGGGCAAGTTCCTGCTCCAGGAGGATGGCCGGCGCTGCCTGTTCGTCGCCACCGGCACCGGTCTGGCGCCCTTCATGAGCATGATCGACACCCTGCGCGCGCGCGGCGAGCAGCGCGACATCTGGCTCCTCCACGGGGTCAGCTACGAGCACGACCTCGCCTGGCGCGAGGAGCTCACCGAGCTGGCCGCGACCGCCGCCGCGGGTGGCTTCCCGCTGCACTACGCGGCCACCATCTCGCGGCCCGACGAGGCGGGCGGTTGGACCGGCCTGACGGGCCGGGTCGAGAGGGTGCTCGATGCGCACCTCGACGAGCACGGACTGACGCGCGACAACACGACGATCTACCTGTGCGGCAACCCGGAGATGGTGAGCGCGGTCGAGGAAATCGCCGACCGTCGCGGCTTCGACCCCGAGCACGTCCGCAAGGAGCTGTACTGGCCCAAGGGACGGACCCACTGACCATGGCCGCGCCCGATACGTTCTACGTCACCACCGCCATCTTCTACCCCAGCCCCGCGCCGCCGCTGCACTCGCTGTACGAGGCGTTCGGGACCGATGCGCTGGCGCGCTACCACCGCCTGCTGGGCGACGAGACGCGGTTCCTGACCGGGATGGACGAGCACTCGGCCCAGGTCGAGCGCCTGGCGCGTGACCGCGACACCGATCCGCGGCCGCTCATCGACGGCTGGGCGGCGAGCTGGCAGGCGACGTTCGATCGCTTCGGGATCAGCTACGACCGCTTCATCCGCACCACCGACGACGACCACGTCCGCGCCTCGCTCGAGATGGTGCGCCGCGCCATCGCCAGCGGCGACATCTACAAGGGCACCTACTCCGGCTGGTACTGCATCGGCGACAACGAGTTCAAGACCGATGCCCAGCTGGTAGACGGCCGCTGCCCGGACCACCCGACCCTGGAGCTCCAGTGGCTGGAGGAGGAGAACTACTTCTTCCGCCTCTCGGCCTACCAGGAGCGGCTGGAGGCGCTGTACCGCGACGACCCGTCGTTCTGCGAGCCGGAGCACTTCCGCAACGAGGTGCTGGCCTGG
>JAICQM010000230.1 GCA_025937875.1 Chloroflexota bacterium | reverse complement strand
GTGCCGATCCCCACCAGGCCGCGCCGCCACCCGCGGGGGACGAGGCGCGCCTGCAGCCAGGACCCGGCGGTCCAGGTCAGCGTCGCTGCGGAGATGGCCAGGGCGCCGGCCGCCAGGCTGGCGTGCCGGACGTCGGTGATGGCAAGGGGGATGTAGACCTCGGCACCAAAGAACGCGAACGCGGTGGCGAACACCACCATCGGAACCGCGGGTGGGCCGGACACCAGGCGCAGGGCACCCGGCGGGAGGAGGTGACGCAGCGCGAGCACGGTCAGCGCTGCGCCGGCCAGCGACATGACGATGCCCACGGGCAGCGACCCGATCGTCAGGCCGGACAGAAACAGCAGGCTCCCGACCGACAGCCGCAGCGCCTCCCACGCCCGACGTCCACGATCGGCGCCCGCGCCGGGAACCGGCTGCAACGCCATGATCGGCCGGAATGCGACCACGGCCAGGAGCAGGACCGGCACGGTGAGGCCGCCGAACACCCAGCGCCAGTGGAGCGTCTCGGCGATCCAGGCTGCCAGCGCCGGACCGATGAGCCCGGGGACCACCCAGGCCGTCGAGATGATGGCCAGCATGCGCGGATGCAACGCTGCCGGATAGGCGCGCGCGATGACGACGTACACCACCGCACCGATCGCGCCGGAGCCGAAGCCCTGGATCGCGCGCGCGGCAATGAGCATCGGCATCCCGGTCGCCGCCGCCGCCACGCCCAGGCCAAGGGCGAAGACGCCCACCCCAGCCAGGAAGGCGCGCCACGGCCCATGGCGATCGGCGTCGCCGCCGCCGAGGGTGATACCCAGGATGTTGGTGAGCCAGAACGCGCTGAAGGCCCAGCCATACAGGCCGAGACCCCGCAGATCGGCGGCGGTCGCGGGCAGGACGGTCGAGACCGCCAACCCCTCGAATGCGACCGCTGTGACGAGGCCGATGAGGCCCACGGTGAGCAGCTGCCGCTGCCCGCTCCAGATGCCTTGGCCGCCCGCTCGCGCGTCGCTCACGCCTGGGGAGCCCCGCCCAGGAGCAGCGGCGCCCCCAGCTTGGACTCATAGCGCGGGCGGAAGCGGACGGGGTTGTACAGCGCCTCGACGTCGAGGCGGCGCGAGCCGTGCGACGGGTCGGGCAGCTTCGTGTGGCCGTACTTGCCGCCCCGGACGGCCACCATGCGCCCGCTGACCCCGTCGGCGAGCAGGTCCATCGCCACGTTGGCGAAGGTGATCGCGACCATCTGGTCCAGCGCGTCGGGATCACCGGAGCGCAGGTCGTAGGTCAGGTCGCTGTTGACGGTCTCGATCCCGGTCCGCCGTCGCAGCTCGGTGGCCAGGGCGTACCCCACGTCCGCCTTGTGCCGGTGCCCGAACGCGTCCGCCTCGCCGACTTCGGGCAGCGTGCCGCCGCTCCAGATCGCGCCCTCCGACGCGATGACGAAGGCGTACCCGGACGGGTTGAGGCGGCGGTCGTCGACGAGGACCTCTGCCAGGGCGTCGAGCTCGAAGGGCACCTCGGGGATGACGCAACGCGCGCTCGTGACGTAGGCCGCGTACCAGGCCGTGTAGCCGGCGTTGCGGCCGAAGATCCGGAACACGCCCAGCCGCTCGTGGCTCCCCAGCGTGGTCCGCTGGCGGTTGATGAGCTCCTTGGCCCGCGTCACCGCGGTCGAGAAGCCGATCGCATACTCGGTGCCGCGCACGTCGTTGTCCATCGTCTTGGGGATCGCCACCAGCGGGAACCCCTCCGCGCCCAGCCGGGCCGCGTAGCCGAGGGTGTCGTCGCCACCGATCGTGACCAGGGCGTCGATCCCCAGCCGCTCGAGGTTGGCCAGGACGAGCGGGGTCAGGTCGTACCGATCGTCACCGGTCGCGTAGCGGGCGGCATCGGCCTCCGAGAGACCCGGTGGGAGTCGGTCGCGGATCATGCGGCCCGGATTGGTGCGCGAGGTGTGGAGGACGGTGCCACCGGTGCGGTCGATGGCACGGGTGCCGCGGCGGTCCAGCGGTCGGACGTACTCGCCCGTCGGGCTGCCATCGGCCTCGAAGGAGGTGTGGGTCAGACCCTCCCAGCCACGGCGAATGCCCAGCACCTCGTTGCCGATCTCGGTCGACCGGTACACCACGCTCTTGATGACCGAGTTCAGCCCCGGCACGTCGCCCCCGCCGGTCAGGACACCGATGCGCTTCGCGGCTGGCATGCGCCCATTCTGCCAGCGTCGCCGGGCGCGCACGCCGTGTGACAATGCCGCCATGTGCGGCCGCTTCGCCCAACCCCGCTCCAGTGACGAGCTGGCGCGCCTGTTCGGCGCCTCCGTCGCCGACTCGCTGGCCGGGCTGCAGTTCAACGTCGCGCCGACCGACGAGGTGGCGGCCGTCGTCGAGCGCGGCACCGAGCGCGCCGTGCGCGCGTTCCGCTGGGGCCTGGTCCCGCACTGGGCGCCGACGCGCAAGGGCGCTGCGCGCCTCATCAACGCCCGCGCGGAGACGGTCGAGGTCACCCCTGCCTACCGCACCGCCTTCCGCCGCAGCCGCTGCATCGTCCCCGCCGACGCCTTCTACGAGTGGCGCCGCCACC
>JAICQM010000220.1 GCA_025937875.1 Chloroflexota bacterium | reverse complement strand
GTGGAGGCGCTGGGCCACCGCAACGCCGTGCTGGCCCACGACGTCCCCGAGCACCGCGAGGTCGTGGGAGATGCCGGCCGCTACTTCGCCTACCGCGATCCCGACGACCTGGCGGCGCACATGCGCGCGGTGATCGAGGATGCCGGCGAGGTCGCTCGGCTCCGCCGGTTGGCCGAGGAGCGCGTGCGCGCCCACTACACCTGGGACGCGGTGACCGCCGACTACGAGGCCTACTTTCGCGAGCTGGTCGCGCGCTGATGCGGGCCCTCCCGACGAGGCTCGCGGGGCTCGTCCTCGTCGAGCCGGACGTGCACGGGGACGAGCGCGGGTTCTTCGTCGAGACCTATCGGCAGGACCGATACGCCGCGCTGGGCATCGACGTGACGTTCGTGCAGGACAACCACTCCCGCAGCCGGCGTGGGACCCTGCGCGGCCTCCACTTCCAGGCCGACCCCGGCCAGGCCAAGCTCGTGCGATGTGCGCGGGGGACGATTCGGGATGTCGTCGTCGACATCCGCCGGTCGTCGGAGACGTACGGCGAACACGAGATCGTCGAGCTGGACGACGTGATGCACCGCCAGCTGTTCGTCCCGGTCGGCTTCGCCCACGGCTTCGTGGTCCTGTCGGACGTGGCGGACGTGACGTACAAGGTCAGCGCCGTCTTTGACGCGGCCACCGAGGCCGGCATCGCCTTCGATGACCCGGAGCTCGGGATCGACTGGGGCATCGGCGAGGATCAGGCGATCGTTTCGTCCCGCGACGACGAGAACCCTCGTCTCGCCGAGGCGGTCCTGCCCGACTGGTAGGCGATCAGCTCGGGGCCGGAGTCGGCTCTTCGGCGCCGGCCAGCGCGTCCTGGTAGGCACGCTCGACAGCGGAGCCGGCGCTCACGACTCCGAGGATGGCGATCCGATCCCGCGCGATGGCAACCGGTCCCACCAGCGAGTAGGGGTCGCCGGTGAGTGGTTGGACGCGGTACGTGGTCGCCGCATCACCCTGCTCCGGGACGATGACCGCCGCGCCCGTGAGCTGGAGATAGGCCTCCGACTCGTTGGTCACGTCGCCCAGGTAGACGGTGCCGTCCGCCAGGTGCACCTCCATGAGCGTGCCGGAAGGGGCCAGCGCGCGAGCGCCATCGGGGCGCAACTGCGCACCCAGCCAGATGCCGCCCACGACAAGTACGACCACGGCCACGATCCCGCCGACGACGCGCACGACGGTTGATGGATTTCCCATGTCGCGGGGCAGTCTAGCCGACGATGGTCACCGGAAATTGGCTTCCGACCGCTTGATCGGGATGCGAGAATGCGGTTTGACGCTCAAGCGGCGCCGTGCCGCGCGTCCGACCCGGTGCTGCTCTGGAGGTGGCGGCATTCAAGCCCTCGCGCCGGGTCCCGTGGTACGCCGGCCCTGGCGCACTCGCCTGACGTGTCCAACCAGGCGACCTTCACCATCACGCGCGGAACCAGGAGCGGCTGCCCCCGCCGGGAGTGCCTCAGGTCGTTCCCCGCCCAACTGTTCACATCGGAGGACTCTCGATGAAGTTGTCACTCTCGACCGCGCGCTTCGCCGCCATCCTGGCGGTCACGGCCGTGGTCTTCGGCGCCGGCCTCGTGTCCGGCGCGGCCGGCCAGCCCCTGATCATGGGCTCGACCACCAACAGCGCCGGATCGTCGGCGACCAAGATGAGCTCGAACGTCAACGGCAACGCCTTTGCCGTCGCGCAGACGGGCAGCGGCAACGCCGCCAACGGCATCCGCGGCGATGCCAGCCAGGGCACCGGCGGCGTGTTCACCTCGAGCAGCAACAATGCCCTGTTCGCCACGGCCGCCTCGGGCAATCGGTTCGCGATCGTCGCGGTGGGCAACGGCTCGGCCGGCACGGGCGGGGCCCTCCTCGCCGATGGAAATGCGAATACGGCCATCGAGGCGGTGAGTGATTCCGGGAACGGGATCGAAGCAACCTCCGGCACCTGCACCGGCCTTCTCTGCGGCCGGACGGGCGTCGTGGGCGAGGGCTTTGGATTTGCGGGCGGAGTTTCAGGTGAAGGCCCGCTCGGTGTCGTCGGTATCGATTCGACTGGCGGCAGCGGCTTTGGGTTCATCACCGGCGGCGATGCCAGCATCGGGGGAGACTTGAGCGTTGGCTCCTGCACCGGCTGCTCGCCCGCACAACTTGCCAGCAACGGTGGGAGTATCGCGCTCACTGAGGGCGACGCCGTGACCGCTACAGGTGTGACGACCGATGCCGAGGGGAACCTGTTCGTCGTCGTGCAGAAGGCGGGCGAGGGAGATACCGTCTTCGGCATCGTCTCGGCAGGCGTCAAGGGCGTACAGAGCGCCCTCGATGGGAACGGCTTCACCACCTACAAGGACTCGGGCACGGTGGCGGCCGCCGGCGCCAAGCTGCGGATCATCACCGGCGGGATCGTTACCTTCGCTGCGGGCGACGCCAGCGGCGGCGCGATCGCTGCCGGCGACGCGCTCGTCGCCTCGGCAACCTCGGGCCGTCTTGCCAAGGCGGCTTCCGGGGCGTCCGCCCTCGGTGTCTTCGGGATCGCCCTGGGTTCGCTCGATGATGGACGCGTGGTGGTCTACATCAAATAGGTCATTTGCGCGACTCCATGAGGGGAGCGGCTCGTCGGGCCGCTCCCCTCTCGTGTGCTCGGCCGCTCCCGCCGAGCGCGGGATCACGGCCACCGGGCACCCGTCCTCTGAGCCGCCGCGAGGCGGCGTGAGCGGCGAGCCCACCCCGCGCTAGACTCGGGCCACATGGCCCGCATCCTCGTCGTCGAGCCCGTGGCGCAGCCCGGGCTCGACCTGCTCACCGCCGCCCACGAGACGCAGATCCGTCTCGGACTGAGCCGTGACGAGCTGCT
>JAICQM010000108.1 GCA_025937875.1 Chloroflexota bacterium | reverse complement strand
GTGCCGTTGGCGTACGGGTTCTCGTCGATGATGCGGGCGGCATCGGTATAGGTCGGGACGCGGATGATCTCGAGCACCGGGCCGAAGATCTCGTTGCGGTAGCACTCCATCTCGGGCGTCACGTTGTCGAGCAGCGACACGCCCAGGAAGAAGCCGCCGCCATCCTGGTTGTAGAGGACGTGCTGCCGGCCATCCACGCGCAGGGTGGCGCCCTGGTGCTTGCCGGAGTCGAGGTAGGAAGCGACCTTGTCGCGATGCTCCCTGGTGATGAGCGGGCCCATCTCCGAGCCCTCCTCGTGGCCCGGACCGACCTTGATCTTCGGCAGCCGCTGCTCGATGGCGTCGACCAACGGATCGGCGACATCGCCGACGGCCACCACGACAGAGATCGCCATGCAGCGCTCGCCGGCGGAGCCGTAAGCGGCGGAGACCGCGGCATCGGCCGCCATGCCGATGTCGGCGTCGGGCAGGACGACCATGTGGTTCTTGGCCCCGCCCAGCGCCTGCACCCGCTTGCCGTGCTTGGTGCCGGTCTCGTAGATGTAGCGCGCGATCGGGGTCGAGCCCACGAATGAGACGGCGGCGATGTCGGGATGCTCGAGGATGCGATCGACCGCCACCTTGTCGCCATGGACGACGTTGAAGACCCCGTCGGGCAGGCCGGCCTCCTTGAGCAGCTGGCCAAGGTAGACCGATGCGCTCGGATCCTTCTCGCTTGGCTTGAGGATGAACGTGTTGCCGCACGCGATCGCGTTGGCGAACATCCACATCGGCACCATGGCCGGGAAATTGAACGGGGTGATGCCCGCCACCACGCCCAGCGGCTGGCGGATCTGGTACACGTCGATGCCGGTCGAAGCCTGCTCACTGAAGCCACCCTTGAGCAGGTGCGGGATGCCAGTCGCGAACTCGATGTTCTCCAGGCCGCGCGCCACCTCGCCCAGGGCGTCGGTGCGGACCTTGCCGTGCTCGCGGGTCAGGTGCGCGGCGATCTCCTCGCGATGCGTATCGACGAGGTTGCGGATGCGGAACAGGATCTCGGTGCGGCGGCTGATGCTCGTGGCGCGCCAGGCCGGGAATGCGGCCTTCGCGGCCGTCACCGCCGCGTCGACCTCCTCGACCGATGCGAAGTCGACCTGCCGAGCGACCTCGCCGGTGGCGGGGTTGTAGACCGGCCCGCTGCGACCGGAGGTGCCCGCGGTCCGCGCACCGTTGATCCAGTGGGTGACCCGTTCCGTCCCCTGCTCCGCCGTGGCGGCCGTCGGCTCCGCGACCTGTGTCATGTCGATTCCTCTCGTAGCTCCGCCTTCAGAGGGTACTCCGTCGCTCGGCGCGCGTCAGCGGGCCGCTCCCTTGGGCTCGTACCGGTCCAGTCGCATGCCCCGCGTTTGCTATGGACCGATGCCCGCGCTCGGCGTATCGTCCCAGGTTGCCGATGACGACCACGATCCCGCCCTCCCCGATCGACCGCGGCCAGGGGCTGCTCGAGCGCCACGAACAGCTCACCGTCCTCGATGCCCTGCTGGCCGAGGCGCGATCCGGCAGCGGCTCGCTGGTGTTTCTCAGCGGTGAGGCGGGTGCCGGAAAGACCGCGCTCCTCGAGCACTTCGTCTCGTCCGTCACCGACGTGCGTGTCGTGCTCGGCGCCTGCGACGGCGTGTCCACTCCACGGCCGCTGGGTCCCGTGCACGACATGGCCCCCGCGCTCGGCCCCGCGCTCAGCGACCTCCTCGCCGATGAGGAGCCGGCGCGCCAGCGGCTGTTCGACGGCCTGCTGGAGCTCCTCCGCGAGGAGCAACCGAGCGTGCTCATCTTCGAGGACGTGCACTGGAGCGACGAGGCCACGCTGGACCTGCTGCGCTTCCTCGGGCGTCGGGTGGGTCAGCTCCCGGCCGTGATCATTGCGAGCTACCGCGACGACCACGGAGGGCAGTTCGATCCGCTGCACATCGTCCTCGGCGACCTGGCCACGTTCCGCTGGTCGCACCACCTGACGGTGCCGCCCCTCTCCGCGGCAGCGGTGGCCACGCTGGTCTCTCATCGGTCCATCGACGCCGATTGGCTCCATCGCCTGACCGGCGGCAACCCGTTCTTCATCGGGGAGGTCCTGGCTGGCGGCGACCACGTCGTGCCCACGACGGTCCGGGACGCGGTGCGAGCGCGTGTGGCTCGGCTGTCACCGCGGGGCAGGCACGCGCTGGAGGCGGCTGCCATCCTTGGCTTTCGCGTCGAGCCGTGGCTCCTCGCCGCCGTCACCAGCGAGGACGTGCTCGGCATTGACGAATGCCTCGAGGTCGGCCTGCTGACCCGGCAGGCCGACGGTATCGCCTTCCGGCACGAGCTCACGCGCCTGACGGTCCTCGACGACCTGCCGCTCATTCGCGGCGTGGGCCTCCACCGCCGCGCGCTCCGCTTCCTCGAGGAGGCGGGCTCCCCGGATCCGGCTCGGCTCGCCTACCACGCCGAAGGGGCGGCCGATGGGCGGGCGGTCGTCCGGCACGCGCCGGTGGCCGGCGAGCGAGCCATGGCGCTCAGCGCCCATGCGGTCGCGATCGCCCAATTCCAGCGTGCGCTGTCGTTCCCGCAGTACCTCGACGATGCGCAGCGCGCTGAGATCCTGGAGCGGATGGCGTACGAGCAATTTTTGACCAATCGGCTGAACGAGGCCTATGACGCCCGCCGGGATGCCATCCGCCTGCGCGACGTGGCCGAAGACCGGTTACGCGGCGGTGACAACCGCCGGTACCTATCGCGCGTCGCCTGGTTCCTGGGTCGCGTGCCGGAGGCCTGGGAGCACGCGGGAGCAGCGGTCGAGATGCTCGAGCCGCTCGGCCCATCGCACGAGTTGGCCATGGCGTGGGGGAACCTCGGGCACCTGCACATGATCGCCCAGGACCTGCAGCCCGCCCTGGAGTGGGGGCATCGGGCGTTGGAGCAGGGCAGGCGGCTGGACGACCCCGAGGTGATCGCCTACGCCCTGAACAACATCGGCAGCGCGGAGCTGCAGGCGGGAATCGAGGGCGGTCGTTCCAAGCTGCTCGAAAGCCTGGAGATCGCGAAGCGGCACCAGATGCAGGAGCACATCGATCGAGCGCTGTTCAACCTCGGCGAGGCAGCCCTCGCCCACCATCAGTACGACCTGGCCGAGAACTACCTGGTCGAGTGCCTCGAGTACACGCTCTCCTGTGACCTGGAACGGTGCCAGCTCCTGGCCGATGCGTCGCGCAGTCTGGCCCGCCTCGAGATGGGGCAGTGGAGCGCGGCGGAGGAGATGGCCCTGACCGTCATGCGCCATCCCCGGGTATCTCCGCACGGCCGCATCCCGGCCCTGTGCGTCATCGCTCGGCTCGCGTTCCGTCGAGGTATGAGCGACGGAGACGTGGCGCTGGCCGAAGCGTCCAGCCTCGCGCAGGACACCGGCGAGATCGGCAGGCTCGGCCCGGTGGCCGTCACGAGGGCGGAAGCGGCATGGCTGGCCGGTGACCACGATGCTGCCGCAGCGGCCGCACGAGAGGTCATGCCGCTGGCGCTGGAGCGCGGCGAGGACTGGATCGTGGGCGAACTGGCCGCGTGGCAGCACCGCGCCGGCCAGCTCATAACGCTGCCACACCGCGTGCCCGAGCCGTTCGCGCTCGAGATCAGCGGACAGCCGCTGGACGCCGCCGCAGCCTGGGACGCCATGGGCAACCCGTACCAGGCGGCACTGTGCCGGGCCGCATCCGCCGATGCTGCCGCCCTGGCGGCCGCCTACGCGAGCCTGATGAGTCTCGGCGCGACGGTGCCGGCCGAGATCGTGGCGGGGCGCATGCGAGCCCTCGGCGCGACGGTTCCGCGCGGCCCGCGGCGCAGCACGAGCGCGAATCCGGGCCACCTCACCGAGCGTGAGGCCGAAGTGGCCGACCTGATCGCTCGCGGACTGTCCAACGCGGAGATCGCCGAGCGGCTGGTGCTGTCCACCAAGACCGTCGGACACCACGTTTCCGCCGTGCTCGGCAAGCTCGGGGTGCGGCGCCGGGCCGAGGTTGCATCGGTCCTGGAAGGATTTCGGCAAGCCCAAACGTAGGGAATCGCCTGCCCCAACTTGGGGTCTTTGCCCGATGTCGGCGGCGCCATCCCTGCCCGATCCTCCTCGGCGAAGGAGGAATCTGATGCCGCTCTACATGGACATGCACAGCATCGACGGCGGGGTCGCCGTCAAGGACGTGCGCCAGGCGCATCTGGCTGACCTGCAGGCGCAGGAGCAGCACGGGGTCCGCTACCTGCGCTACTGGGTCGACGAGGGCAACGGCAAGGTCTTCTGCCTCGTCGACGCCCCCAGCTCCGACGCCGCGGCGCGCGTGCACCGCGAGGCCCACGGGCTGGTGGCCCAGGACATCTTTCCGGTGGTCGAGGGAGACTGACGATGATCCGCTTCACGACTCGCCGCCTGGTGGCGGCCCTGGCCCTGGCGATGCTGCTCGCGGGCCTCACCCTGGCCACCGCGCTGGCCCAGCCATCCGACCTGCAGCGGGCGCGAGCCGCCACCGCACGCTTCAACAGCATCCAGCAGGCGCAGCGCGCCGGCTACGTCCTGCCGCCGGAGGGCCCGCTGCACGAGTGCATTGCCTCTCTCGACGCGGGCGGCGGCGCCATGGGCTTCCACCTCATCAACGGCGACCTGCTGGACACCGTCGTCGACCCGACCAAGCCGGAGGCGCTCGTCTATGCCCCGGACGCCAACGGCAAGCTGAAGCTCGTAGCGCTCGAATACGTCGTCTTCCAGGAGCCCTGGCAGGCTGAGTTCGGCCCGGACGCCATGGCACCGATGCTCTTCGGCGAGATGTTTATGGAGACCGACGCCCCGAACCGGTACGAGATCCCGGCCTTCTATGCCCTCCACGCCTGGCTGTGGCAGGACAACCCGGACGGGACGTTCGAATCGTTCAACCGCGCCGTCAGCTGCCCATGACGGATCCGGCCTGACCGATGGGCGCTGTTCGCGGGGCCGTGTGACCGGTCCCGCGAACGGCCTTGTCCGGCGCCGCGCGCCGGCGTAAGGTCGACCGATGCAGGCCATGGCACCGTGCGCGCTGTGCGCCGCCCCGATCGAGGGCGGCGAGGCGTGGATGGCCAACTCGATGACCGGTTCGCTCGCGCACTCCGGCTGCGTGTACCGCGACGAGGCGGGACCGGAGGAGCGCGAACGGTGGCAACCGAGCGCGCTGGCGGAGATGGACCCTCAGCGGCGGACGACGACCTCGGGGGACGTGGCGCGCCAGTCGTAGTCGCCCACCTGCTCATCGGCGCCCAGCAGCCCGTTGGCGCGCAGCCACTCGTCGTTGAAGAGCTTGCCGACGTAGTTGCGGCCGCTGTCCGGCAGCAGGACCACGAACAGCGCTTCGGGATCGTCGACGTCGCGCGCGACCTGGAGGGCGGCCCACAGCGCGGTGCCGCATGACTCGCCCATCAGGATCCCCTCGCGGGCGGTGGCGACCCGCGCGGTGAGCATCGAGTCGCGGTCGCTGACCCGCACGATGAGGTCGCAGATCTCGGTGTCGTAGGTCGTCGGCCAGAAGTCCTCGCCGATCCCCTCCGTCAGGTACGGCTCCACCGGTCCACCGGAGTAGACGCTGCCCTGCGGATCGGCACCCACGATCACGAGGTCAGGGTTGCGCTGCTTGAGATAGCGGCCCGCGCCGGTGATGGTGCCGCCGGTGCCGATCGAGGCCACGAAGTGGGTGACCTCCCCGCCGGTCGCGTCCCAGATCTCGGGGCCAGTGGTCAGCTCGTGCGCCAGCGGGTTCTGCGGGTTGTGGTACTGGTCCGGCTTCCACGCCCCCGGCGTCTCGCGCGCCAGGCGGTCCGACACGCGGTAGTAGGAACGCTCGTCGTCGGGATCGACGTCGGTGGGGCACACCACCACCTCGGCGCCGTAGGCACGCAGCAGGGCGCGCTTCTCCTCCGACTGCTTGTCGGCCATGACGAAGATGCACCGATATCCCTTCACCGCGGCCGCCATCGCCAGGCCGACGCCGGTGTTGCCGCTCGTCGGCTCGACGATGGTGCCGCCCGGCTGCAGCAGCCCGGCGCGCTCGGCAGCCTCGATCATCGGCAGCGCGATGCGGTCCTTGACGCTGCCCCCGGGGTTGAGGATCTCCAGCTTGCCGGCGAGACGCGGTGCCACGCCAGCAGCCAGGCGGTCGAGGGCGACCAGCGGGGTGTCGCCGATTGCCGCGGTGACATCGGGCAGGATGCCCGGCCGCTCAGCCAGGTGACGGCTCCGGCGCATGGTCGTGCGACGCGCCGGCGTCATCGGCCGATTCGGATCGGTCCATCCAGGCGCCCGGCGTGCCCCAGCCGCGAACGTGGCGCAGGATGAGGAACCCGCCGGCCAGGACGACGCCCGCCACGCCGAGCCAGACGGCGGTCGGGAGCGGGCCGATGTACCAGTTGTTGACGCGATAGCCCTCCAGCACCGATCGCACCGCCCCGTACCAGACGATGTACATCAGCGCGATGTCGCCGTCGTACAGGCGGCGTGCGAACGCGCGGCCGATGATGAGCAGCAGGGCCATGCCGACCAGGCTGAGGATGGCCTCGTAGGCGAACATCGGCACGAACTGGGTCGTCTCGGGCGGGAAGGCCAGCGCATCCCACGGCGTGCCGGCGCGGTGATCGGCATCGATCCGGATCCCGAACGGCAGGCAGGGCAGGTAGCCGCCCGTGCCGCAGAG
>JAICQM010000021.1 GCA_025937875.1 Chloroflexota bacterium | reverse complement strand
GTTGCGTCGCTCTCCGGCTACCTTGGCTCATTGTCCCGGCTCCGACCGTTCGGGGCCAGCGTTGCTCTTCGATTCGTACTCGACCCGCTCGAGGGTCAGCCCGCGTGGCGGCGCGGCGCGCCCGTCCAGGGCACGCTCGCCACCGGCGAGCAGCGCATCGACCTCCGCGACGGCGAGGCGCCCTCGCCCCACGTCGAGCAGGATCGCCACGATGCTGCGCACCATCCGTCGCAGGAAGGCGTTAGCCACCACGCGGACCTCGATGAGGTCCCCGCGACGGCTGACCGCCACCTCGACCAGGTGCCGCACCGTGCGGCCCCGCCTGTCGCTCCCCAGCGCCGCGAAGTCGCGGTGCCCGGGAAGGCGCGCCGCCGCGGCCTGCATGGCCGCCACGTCGAGCCGGTCGTCGATCTCGAGCGTCCGATACCGGTCCAGCGGCGCGCGCGTCCCGTCCTGGCGGATCCGGTAGCGATACGACCGCCGCACCGCGTCGCGCCGCGGGTCGAAGCCCGTGGGTGCGGCGGTCAGCGAACGTACCGCGAGATCCGCCGGAAGGACGGCGTTGAGCCGCCGTCGCAGCTCCGCCCAGGCGAGCCCCTCCCCGCCGCGTCGCCGCGACAGGCAGAAGGCGATGACCTGGCCGGTGGCATGCACCCCGGCATCGGTTCGCCCGGCGAGGCGGATTCGCACCCGCTCGCCGGTCAGTCTGTTAAGGGCCTCCTCCAGCTCCCCCTGGACCGTCCGAGCGTTCGGCTGGACCTGGGAGCCGGCGAATGCCGTTCCGTCGTATTCGATGACGGCGCGCGCGCATCGGCGCTGGCCCGTCATCGGGATTATCCGATTGTCCGCTCGTCGCTCAGACGAGCTCGATCTGCACGATCGGCGCCGCGTCGCCGAGGCGCTGCCCGATCTTCACGATGCGCGTATAGCCGGAGCCGCGGTCGGCGTACTTGCCGGCGATCTCGCTCATCAGCTTCTCGACGATGAGCGGCTCGTGCGGTATCTGAGCGGCCAGGGAACGGCGCGCCGCCAGGTTCCCCTTCTTGGCGGTCGTGATCATCCGATCCACGATGCCCCGGACCTCCTTGGCCTTGGCCTCGGTCGTCTTCACCTTCTCGTAGCGGAGGACCGCCACGGCAAGGTTCGCGAGCATGTGGGTGCGGTGGTCGCCCTTGCGACCCAGCCGGCGCCCGGTGATCTGGTGCGGCATCGGTCCCTATGCCTCGCGGTCCAGCTCGGCGGCGACCGCCTCGTCGAGCTCGGCCGACGCGGGGAGGTCCGACTCGTCGGCGGCACCGTCGCCAGTGGCCGCATCGGGGCTGATGAAGCCGCGCAGGGCAAGGCGCTCCTTAAGCTCGTCGAGGCTCTTCTTGCCGAAGTTCCGCATGCGCAGGAACTCGTCGTCGCTGAGCGCCAGGACCTGGCCGATCTTGGTGATGTTGTTGCGCTTGAGGCTGTTGTAGGCCCGCATCGGGAGGTCCAGCTCCTCGATCGGCGCGTCGAGCAGGTTGGCCGCCACCGGCGAAGCGCCCTCCTCGTCACCGGCGGCACGCGGGGCGCGACCGATGTTGGCGAACAGCGACAGCTCGTTGACCAGGATCGTCGCAGCCTGCGCCACCGCCGCCTGCGGCGTGGTGGTCGCGTCGGTCTCGACCTCGAGGGTGAGGCGATCGAAGTTCGTCATCTGGCCGACGCGGGTGTCGCTGACGGTGAAGTTCACGCGACGCACGGGGGAGAAGATGGCGTCGACCGGGATGACACCGATCGGCATCTCCTCGGTGTGCTCGGCGGGACGGTAGCCGACGCCGGTCTCGACGGTGAGGTCCATCTCGATGGCCCCGTCGTCCGAGTCGAGGGTCAGCAGCACGAGGTCGGGATTGATGATCTCGACATCGGCCGACTCGGCGATGTCGCCGGCGGTGACCGGCCCGGCGCCGCGCTTCATCAGCTTGAGCGTGACCGCGTGGCGTGCGAACGAGCGCAGGCGCAGCTTCTTGACGTTGAGGACGATCTGAGTGACGTCCTCCTTGATGTTCTCGATGGTGCTGAATTCGTGGAACACGCCGGCGATCTGGATCCCCGTCACGGCGGCGCCCTCCAGCGAGCTCAGCAGGACGCGGCGCAGGGCATTGCCCAGCGTCACGCCGTAGCCGTCCTGGAGCGGCTGCACCTCGAAGGTGCTGGTGTTGCCATCCGCGGAGATCTCCTCGATGCGAGGAGCCTGCGGCTGGACCTGGGTCGGAGTGGTGGTCTCGAGGTCGATCATGTCGGTTCGTTGGTGCCCCTAGGTGCTAGCGCGAGTAGTACTCGACGACGAGCTGCTCGTTGAATTCGAGCGGCATCTGCTCGCGCGCCGGTTCGGCGATGACGGTGCCCGAGAGCTTGCTCGCGTCGGAGCTCACCCACTCGGGAACCTGCGCCGACTTCATCGTCTCGGCGGTGGTCTTGAAGATCTCCCGGCTGCGCCGGCTCTCGCGGACCTCGACCTTGTCCCCGACCTTCACGCCGAAGCTCGGCACGTTGGTCGGGCGGCCGTTGACCGCGAAGTGGCCATGGCTCACCAGCTGCCGCGCCTGGGCGCGGCTGGTGGCGAGGCCCATGCGGAAGACGACGTTGTCGAGCCGCATCTCGAGCATCCGCAGCAGGTTCTCGCCGGTGACGCCCTTGCGCTTCTCGGCCTTCTCGAAGTAGTTCTGGAACTGCTTCTCGAGGACGGAGTAGCTCTTGCGGACCTTCTGCTTCTCGCGCAGCTGGAGGCCGTACTCGCTCACCTTGCGACGACGCTGGGCATACATGCCCGGCGGCGTGCTGCGGCGCTCGAACGAGCACTTCTTGGTGTAGCAGCGGCTGCCCTTGAGGAACAGCTTGAGGCCCTCGCGGCGGCAGATGCGGCAGACCGGGTCGGAGTAGCGTGCCATGGGTGTGCTCCTCCTCTCAGACCCGGCGCCGCTTGGGCGGGCGGCAGCCGTTGTGCGGAATGGGCGTGACGTCGGTGATGGCGGTCACGTCGAGGCCGGCGGTCTGCAGCGAGCGGATCGCCTGCTCACGGCCAGCGCCGGGGCCCTTCACGTAGACCTCGATCTGGCGCATGCCGTGCTCCATCGCCTTCTTGGCGGCCAGGTCGGCCGTCTGCGACGCGGCGAAGGGCGTGCTCTTGCGAGAGCCCTTGAAGCCGACCAGGCCCGCACTGCCCCAGCTGATCACGTTCCCGCTCGTGTCGGTGATCGTCACGATCGTGTTGTTGAACGTGGACTGGATGTGCGCGTGCCCGACCGGCACGTTCTTGCGTTCGCGCTTCTTGCCGCGCTGCTGGGGGCGCTTCCGTTCAGCCATGGAACTCCTGTGTCACGCCGATGGACTCGGCAATGGTTCGAATCGGTTTGATTACTTCTTGCGGCGGACCGAGACGATCTTGCGAACGCCGCGGCGCTGGCGCGCGTTGGTCTTGGTGCGCTGCCCGCGCGCCGGGAGGTTGCGACGATGACGCAGGCCGCGATACGACCCGATCTCCATCAGCCGCTTGACGTTCATGCTCACTTCGCGGCGCAGGTCACCCTCCACCTTGAAGCCCTTGTCGATGACCTCTCGGAGGCGGTTGACCTCCTCCTCCGACAGGTCGCGGACGCGCGTGTTCGGCGAGACGCCGGTCGCGGTCAGCACCCTGGAGGCCGACGTGGGACCGATGCCGTGGATGTAGGTGAGGGCGATCTCCACGCGCTTCTCGCGCGGGATGTCGACGCCAGCGATGCGTGCCACGAGCTCTCTTGTTACCCCTGCCGCTGCTTGTGCTTGGGATTGACGCAGATGACCATCACCACGCCGGAGCGCTTGATGACCTTGCAGCGCTCACAGCGCGGCTTCACGGACGCAGAAACCTTCATCTCATCCTGTAGGTGATGCGACCCCGGGTGAGGTCGTACGGACTCAGCTCGACGCGGACGGTGTCACCAGGCAGGATGCGGATGAAGTTCTGGCGCAGCTTGCCCGAGATATGCGCGAGCACCTCGTGCCCGTTCTCGAGCCGCACCCTGAACATCGCGTTCGGCAGGGGGAGAATGACTTCGCCCTCTACCTCGATTGCATCCTTCTTCGCCAAGCGCTACGCACCCTCATCCAAGCTGTCATTGATTCGGTGGAAGTTGAGAAACACACGGAAAGGCCGCCGCACAGGGCGACCCACGGAACGGAGAGTATACATCAGGGCCGTCGGGATCGGCAACGCGCCGGTCATCGGTCGGTGAGGAGCTCGGGCCCGGCGGCACCGATGGCGATCGTGTTCTCGAAATGGGCCGATGGCGAGCCGTCCTGGGTGACCACCGTCCAGCCGTCGTCGAGGACCCCGACCTCGTCGCCGCCGAGGTTGAACATGGGCTCGATGGCGAAGCACATGCCCGGCTCGATCCGCAGTCCGGTGCCCGGCCGCCCGTAGTTCGGCACCTGCGGCTCCTCGTGCATCGAGGTGCCGATCCCGTGCCCCACGAAGGGGCGCACCACGCCGTAGCCGTACCGATGCGCCACGGTCTCGATCGCGTGCCCGATGTCGCCCAGGCGGTTGCCCGGCATCGCGGCCGCGATGCCGGCCTCCATCCCCCGTCGGGTGGCGTCGATCAGCTGCTGCAGCTCGTCGGCGACCGTGCCGACCGGAAACGTGCGGGCGCAGTCGGCGTGCCAGCCATCGACGATGCAGCCGATGTCGATGCTCACGATGTCGCCGTCGGCGACGACCCGCCGCGACGACGGGATCCCGTGGACCACCTCGTCGTTGATGCTGGCGCAGATCGACCCCGGGAAGGGCGGGTTGCTGCCGTAGCCCTTGAACGAGGGCGTGGCCCCCGCGTCGCGGATCATGCGCTCGGCGATCTGGTCGAGGTCGCCGGTCCGGACCCCGGGGCGCAGCTCGGCCTCCAGGACCTCCAGGATGCTCGCCAGGATGCCGCCGGCGCGGCGCATGAGGGCGATCTCCTCGGGGCGCTTGATGGTGACGGTCGAGGCGCGGCGACCGAGCGGGATGCCGGTCATCTGCTCGCCGCCCCCTGGCCCAGGGCCTCGCGGATCGCGGCCGTGACCTCGGCGATGGGCCGCTGGCCGTCGACACGGGTCACGATGCCCGCCGCCTCGTAGTGGTCGATGACCGCGTCCATGGGTGGGATCTGCTTCGCCATGCGCGCGCTGACCACCTCGGGGCGGTCGTCGTCGCGCTGGACGAGCTCCGTGCCGTCGTTGTCGCAGCGTCCCGCCAGGCGGGGCGGATCGGTACCGAGGTGGTACGTCGTGCCGCAGGTGGGACAGATCCAGCGGCCGCTGACACGGCGCACGAGGACGTCCATCGGCACCTCGATGAAGACGACGCGGTCGATCCGCTCCCCCTGGGCGGCGAGGGTCTCGTCGAGCGCCTCGGCCTGGCGCACGGTGCGCGGGAAACCGTCGAGGATCGCCCCCGCCACGGCGTCCGGCCGCGCGAGACGTTCCATGACCATCTGGATGGTGAGGTCGTCGGGCACCAGCTCGCCGCGCTGCATGTACTCGCGCGCATCCTCGCCGAGCGGTGTGCCGTCGCGCAGCGCCTCGCGGAACAGATTGCCGCTCGCCACGTGGGGCAGGCCGAGCTCGGCCGACAGGATCGCGGCCTGGGTGCCCTTCCCGGCGCCCACGGCACCGACGAGGAGGATGATCTCGCGGCCGGTGCCCGCCGGGGCTGCGCCGGAGTCGGTCACCGCATGAAGCCTTCGTAGTGGCGCATCACCATCTGCGCCTCGAGCTGCTTCATCGTCTCGACCACCACCGTCACCACGATCAGGATGCTGGTGCCACCCAGCTGCAGCGCCTCGGTGCCCGGGATGGCGGTCGAGACGATGGTGGGCAGCACGGCCAGCACGCCCAGGAAGAGCGCACCGCCCAGGGTGATGCGGTTCGTGATGCGACCCAGGAACTCCTCGGTCGGCTTGCCCGGTCGGATGCCCGGGATGAAGCCGCCGTTCTTGCGCAGGTAGTCCGCGGTCTGATCGGGCCGGAACTGGAACGCGGTGTAGAAGTAGGTGAAGAACACGACCAGCGCGAAGTAGAAGGCGCTGTAGGCCCACGGGTTGGTCTGCGGGCTCAGGTTGGTCGAGATGAACGTCGCCACGCCGCGCACCCAGTCGATGCTGCTATTGGCGAAGTAGGTGGCAATCTGGGCCGGGAACAGCAGCAGGCTGATGGCGAAGATGATCGGGATGACGCCGGCCATCGTCACCTTCAGGGGCAGGTACTGCGTCTGGCCCTGGTACATGCGACGGCCGCGGACCCGGCTCGCGTACTGGACGGGGATCCGCCGCTGGCCCTCATTGATGAACACCACCCCGGCGATGATCAGCACCGCCAGGATGATGAACGGGATGATCCGGGTCAGGCCGTCCGGCCCGGTCACGATGCCACTCGCCTGGTCCGGGATGCGGCCCACGATGCCGGCGAAGATGATGAAGCTGATGCCGTTGCCCAGGCCGCGCTCGCTGATCAGCTCGCCGAGCCACATGAGCAGGATCGTGCCGGCAGTGAAGCTCAGCAGCAGCGAGAGGGTCTCGAAGCTGAAGAACGGGGCGGCCGGGATGACGCCCGCGTTGGAGAGGATGACGCTGAACCCGAAGCCCTGGGCGAAGGCCAGCGGGACCGTCAGCAGGCGGGTGTACTGGTTGATCTTGTTGCGCCCGTACTCGCCCTCGCGCGCCAGCTCGCCCAGGCTGGGGATGACCCCCTGCATGAGCTGCATGATGATGCTGGCGTTGATGTAGGGGTTCACCCCCATGCCGATGATCGACGCGGTCGCCAGGCCGCCGCCCGAGAAGAGGTCGATCAGGCCCAGCAGCTGGTTCGACTCGAACAGGTTCTGCAGCTGCGCCTGGTTGACGTTCGGGACCGGGACGTTGGTCAGGACCCTGAAGATCAGCAGGATGAAGAGGGTGAACAGCACCTTGCGCCGGATGTCCGGCGCCCGGAAGGCGGTGGCGAGCGACTCGAACACGGGCTAGGACTCGGCCTCGGTGGGCGCGTCGGCCTCGGCCGGCGTCTCGTCCTCGGCAGCGCCGGCCTCCGGCGCGTCGTCGGCCGGCCCCTCGGCGTCCGCGGTCGATGCGGTGGCATCCTCCGCCGGCGCGGCCGCCTTCGGCGCACCGCCCTTGGCGGCCTTGGCGCGCTTGCGCTTGGCGTCCCGTCCCGCGGACGATGCGGCGGCCTTCGCCTCCGCCTCGGCCAGCTCGGCGGCCTCGACCGCCTCGTCGATCGGGTCGTTGTCGGGCCACGAGAGGCGCTGCACCGTGGACCCGGCCGCCTCCAGCTTCTCGCGCGCGGAGCGCGTGAAGGCGTGGGCGTGGATGGTCACGCCCTTCGGCGCGTCACCGGTGCCCAGGATCTTGATCGGCAGCGGCCGCGTCTTCTGCGACCGCACCAGGTGGTCGTGGGCCAGGGTGTCCGGCGTGATCAGGACCCCCTTTTCGGCCTCGGCCAGCTGGGCCAGGTTGATGACCTGGTACTCGACCCGGAACCGGTTCTTGAAGCCGTGCAGCTTTGGCGTGCGGACGTGGAGCGGCGTCTGGCCACCCTCGAACCACGCCGGGATTCCGCCACCGGCCCTCGACTTCTGGCCCTTCGTGCCCCGGCCGGCGGTCTTGCCGCGACCCGAGCCGTGCCCGCGACCCACCCGCCGCGCCGGCTGGTGGGAGCCGGGCGTTGGCTGGAGATCGTGGAGCTTCATGCTTGCTGCTCCTTCTTGTCCGCCGTGCCGCTGCCCGCCGGCTCCTCCACCTTGAGGAGGAACGCGACGCGCCGCAGCATGCCCCGGTTCTCCGGGGTGTCGGCGATCTCGACGGTCTGGTTGAGACGGTGCAGGCCCAGCGCGCGGATCGTGCCGCGCGCCGCCTCCTTGTGACCGATGGTGGATTTCACCCAGGTCACGCGGAGCGCCGCACCGTCCTTGGTGCGCTTCGTCCGATCAGCGGCCACGGCCACCCCCCGGTCCGCCGAAGGCCGGCGCCGGTCGCTCGGGCACGATGTGCTCGCGACGGGCCGCCTCGGCGCCACGCTTGCCGAGCAGCTGCTCGGCGGTCTTGCCGCGAAGCCCGGCGATGTCGTCTGCGGATCGCATGCCCCGCATCGCCTCGATCGTGGCGCGCACGACGTTGATCGGGTTGTTGCTGCCCATGCTCTTGCTGAGCAGGTCGCGGATCCCGGCTGCCTCCACGACGGAGCGGACGCTCCCGCCGGCGATGACGCCGGTCCCCGGCGCCGCCGGCTTGAGCATCACCTTCGCGGCGCCGAAGCGGGTGGTCACCTCGTGCGGGATGGTCGAGCCGACGAGCGGCACGCGGACGAGGCGCTTCTTCGCGTCCTCGACGCCCTTGCGGATCGCCTCGGGAACCTCGTTGGCCTTGCCAAGCCCAGCCCCGACGACGCCGTTGCCGTCGCCGACGACCACGACCGCGCTGAAGCTGAAGCGGCGGCCGCCGCGGACGACCTTCGCCACGCGATTGATCTGTACGACCTTCTCCTCGAGCGCGAGCTTCGAGGCATCGATTCTTGCCATGGGTGCTTCCTTTCTCGCCCTACAGGTCGAGGCCGCCCTCGCGGGCGCCCTCGGCGAGCGAGCGGACCCGCCCGTGGTATCGGTACCCGCCCCGATCGAGGACCACGGCGCTCACGCCGGCTGCCTTCGCCCGATCGGCGAGGGCACGTCCGACCGCCTTGGCCGCGTCCACGGGGGGACCGCCGGCCAGGTCGGACTCACGGCTGGAGGCCGCGGCCAGGGTGTGCCCCGAGGTGTCGTCGATCACCTGGGCGTAGATGAACTTGGAGCTGCGGAAGATGGAAAGGCGCGGACGCTCGGCGCTGCCGGAAACCCGGAGCCGCAGGCGCTCGTGCCGCTTGCGACGCAGGCTGTCGCGGGACGACTTCTTGATCATGGTTGCTACGCTCCCCCGACCTTGCCGGCTTTGCCGGCCTTGCGTCGGATCACCTCGCCGGCGTAGCGGATCCCCTTGCCCTTGTAGGGCTCGGGCTTGCGCTGCTGCCGGATGTAGGCGGCGGTCTGCCCCACCAGCTCCTTGTCGGCGCCGAAGACGGCGAGCCGCGTCGGGGTGTCGAGCCGGAACTCGATCCCGGCCGGGGGGTTGACCTCGACCGGATGCGAGTAGCCGAGGGCGAGCACGAGCTTCTCGCCCTGGAGCTGGGCACGGTAGCCCACCCCCGCGATCTCGAGGCTCTTGGTGAAGCCGGCGGTTACGCCGGTCACCATGTTGGCAACCAGCGAGCGGGTGAGGCCGTGCAGCGCCCGGTGGCGGGGCTCGTCGCTGGGGCGGATGACCCGCAGCTCGCCGTCGGCACGCTCGATCTGCATCTCGGGATGGATGGTGCGCGACAGCTCGCCCAGCGGACCCTTGACCCGCAGCGTGGTGCCGGTCTGCGTGACCTCGACGTTGTCCGGCAGCGCGACGGGCAGTCGACCGATTCGTGACATGCGTTCGCTCCTTACCAGACGTAGCAGACGACTTCGCCGCCGAGGTTCAATTTCCGGGCCTGCGACCCGGTCATGATCCCGCGGGACGTGGAGAGGACGGCGATCCCGAGGCCACCGAGGACGCGCGGGATCTCGGTCTTGCGCGCGTAGACGCGCAGGCCGGGCTTGCTGATCCGCTTGAGCCCGCTGACCACCGGCGTCTTGCCCTCGACGTACTTGAGGCGCAGGGTGAGCTGCTCCTGCACGTCACCGGGCACGGTGGCGAACGAGTCGATGAAGCCCTCCTCGGCCAGGATCCGCGCGATCTCGCGCTTCACCTTGCTCGACGGGAGCGTCACCTCGCGGTGGCGAGCCGCGCTGGCGTTGCGGACACGGGTGAGCATGTCCGCGATCGGGTCGGTTACGTTCATCGGTCGGTTCTATCTCCTCGGCGGTGGTTCGCTCCCGTCGCACGGGTGGCGCCTGCCGCTGATGGGGGCCGCCCGGAGGCGGCGATGGGTCTCGTGTGAGCTACCAGCTCGACTTGGTCACTCCGGGCAGCATCCCTTCGAGGGCACGCTCCCGGAAGCAGATACGACAGAGGGCGAAACGCCGCATGTAGCCCCGCGGACGGCCGCAGACAGCACAGCGATTGTGCTGGCGGACGCCGAAGCGCGGGGTGCGAGCGGCCTTCGCAATGCTGGACTTCTTGGCCATCGGTCTTGTCTCTTCCTAACTCGCCTGGAACGGCATGCCGAGGAGATCGAGCAGCTTGCGCCCCTCCTCGTCGGTCTTGGCCGTGGTCACGATGCTGATCTCCAGCCCTCTCAGGCGATCGACCTTGTCGTAGTCGATCTCCGGGTACACGAGCTGCTCACGCAGGCCCAGGCTGAAGTTGCCGCGCCCGTCGAACGAGCGCGTTGGGATGCCCCGGAAGTCACGGATGCGCGGCAACGCGAGGTTGAGCGTCCGCTCCAGGAAGTCGTACATGCGCTGCCCGCGCAGCGTCACCTTGGCGCCGATCGGCATCCCGGTTCGGAGCCGGAACTGCGCGATGCTGCGCTTGGCGCGGGTCACGATCGGCTTCTGGCCGGTGATGATGGTCAGGTCGCCGACGGCGGCGTCGAGCGCCTTGGCGTTCTGGATCGCCTCACCCAGGCCGATATTGACCACCACCTTCTCGAGGCGCGGGATCTGCATCGGGTTGGCATAGCCGAACTCGCGCTGCAGCGCCGGAGCCACCTCGTCGTGGTACCGCTGACGCAGGCCGGCGTACGTCGGGGGCGCGAACGTCCCCTTCCGGGCCGATGCGCCGTTCGTGGCCTTGCGGCGCGTCGGCTTCGTCTTCGTCTCCGGACTCACCTGCTGGTCACCTCGATCTGCTCGCCGCAGTGCTTGCAGACGCGCACGCGGCGGCCGTCCTCCAGCTGCGTGTGGCCGACGCGGGTCGGCTTGTTGCAGCGGGGGCAGACGACCTGCACGTTGCTGACGTGGAGCGGCACCGGCAGGTCGAGGATCCCGCCCTGCTGGGTCCGCTGGCGCGCCCGCTGGTGCTTGCGCGCCATGTTCACGCCGGGGATCACGACCCCCAGGCCGCGCTTCGTCTTCTCGATCCGCTCAACGGTGCCGCGCTTGCCCCGGTCCTTGCCGGCCAGCACGACCACCGTGTCGCCCTTGCGAACGTTGGTCATGGCTAGAGCACCTCCGGGGCGAGCGACACGATCTTCATGTAGTTGCGCTCCCGCAGCTCCCGCGCGACGGGCCCGAAGATGCGCGTCCCGCGCGGGTTCCCCTGCGGGGTGATGAGCACCGCGGCGTTCTCGTCGAAGCGGATATGGCTGCCGTCGGGGCGTCCGTACTCCTTGGCGGTGCGGACCACCACGGCGCGCACGACGTCGCCCTTCTTGACGCCGGCATTGGGGAGCGCCTGCTTCACGCTGGCCACGATGACGTCACCCACCTCGGCCGTGTCGCTCGTCGAGCGGCCGATAACGGAGATGCACATCAGCGTCCGCGCGCCGGTGTTGTCGGCCACGCGCAGCCTGGTGTACTTCTGGATCATCTAACCCACCAGCTCCTCGTGGGAACCGCGCGCGACGATCTCCACCACTCGCCAGCGGACCTCGCGCGAGAGCGGGCGGCTCTCCTCGATGCGTACGGTGTCGCCGACCTTGGCGCCATTGTCCGCGTCGTGCGCCTTGAACTTGCTCGACAGCCGCACCACCCGCTTGTAGATCGGGTGACGGCGCAGCCGCTCGACGCTCACGACGACGGTCTTGTCCATCTTGTCGGACACCACGCGTCCGGTCTTGGTTCTTCGCTTGCCCTGCATCAGCTGGCCTTCTCCACGTCAGCGGTCGCCTGCGCGTCTCGCTGGCGCTCGGTCATCACGGTCAGGATGCGGGCGATCCGCTTGCGGGTCGCCGGCAGCCTGGAATAGTTCTTCTCCTGTCGCGTGGCCAGATCGAATCGGATCTTCCACAGCTCCTGCTTCGCGTCCACCAGGGCGCTCGCGAGGTCCGTATCGGAGAGCGCTCGGATCTCACTGATGTCCAAGGTCGTGGCCCTCCTTGACGACGAACTTCGTGCTGATCGGCAGCTTGTGGCTCGCCAGGCGCATCGCCTCGCGGGCGATCGGCTCCGGCACGCCGGCCATCTCGAACATCACGCGACCCGGCTTGACGACCGCGACCCAGTGGTCGGGGGCGCCCTTGCCGGAGCCCATGCGGACCTCGGCCGGCTTCTTGGTCACCGGCTTGTCCGGGAAGACCCGGATCCAGACGCGGCCACCACGCTTGATGTGATGGGTCATCGCCCGTCGCGCGGCCTCGATCTGTCGGCTCGTGAGCCAGCAGACCTCCTCGGCCATGAGGCCGAAGTCCCCGAAGCTCACGGCGGTGCCGCCCTTGGCCATTCCGCGTCGTCGCCCGCGCTGCACCTTGCGGTGCTTCACGCGCTTCGGCATCAGCATCGGCTCAGGCCTCCTCGGCCGGCGTCGCCGGCTCGGTGGTCGGCGCCGCGTCGGTGGTGGCCGCGGTGGCGGCACTCACCGGCGTGCGCTCGGTGCTGCGGGTGGTGCGGGTGCGGCCGCGAGGCGTTCGGGCTCGCGGCTCGCGCGGCTCGGTGCGGGCGCTGCCCGGCTTCTCGCCGAGCTGCTCGCCGCGGTAGACCCAGACCTTGACGCCGATCCGCCCGTAGGTGGTCCGCGCATGAACGACGCCATAGCTGATGTCGGCGCGCAGCGTGCCGAGCGGGATCCGACCCTCCTTGTCCCACTCGGTGCGGCTCATCTCGGAGCCGCCGAGGCGACCGGAGACCTGGATCTTGACGCCCTTCGCGCCGGCCTTGATGGTGCGCTGGATCGACTGCTTGATCGCCTTGCGGAAGGCGATGCGCCGCTCCAGCTGGCCGGCCACGTTTTGGGCCACCAGGACGCCGTCGAGCTCGGGCTGGAGGATCTCCTTGATCTCGAGCTTGACCTTCTTGTTCGTCTGCTTGCCGATGTTGTTGCGCAGCATGTCGACGTTCGCGCCGCCCTTGCCGATGACGATGCCCGGCTTGGCGGTGTGCACCGTCACCGTGACGTGGTTGATGCCACGCTCGATCTCGACCTGGCTGACGCTCGCGTTGCTGAGCTGCTTGCCGACCAGCTGCCGGATCCGCATGTCTTCCTGCAGCAGCGTCGCGTAGTCATCGCGATCCGCGTACCACTTGGCCAGCCACGGCTTGATGATGCCGATCCGGAAGCCGTAGGGATGAACCTTGTGACCCATCAGGCCTCCTCGCGATCAGCCACGGCAACCGTGATGTGGCTGGTTCGCTTCAAAATGGCGAAGTAACGACCCTGGGCGCGCGGTCGCCCGCGCTTGAGGGTCGGCCCCTCGTTGGCCGTCGCGCTCACCACGGTGAGGTCGTCGGCCGAGAGGTTGTAGTTGTTCTCGGCGTTGGCGGTGGCGCTCTTCAGCACCTTGGCCACGTCCTTGGCAGCCGCATTGGGGAGGAACCGCAGGATCGCGGCTGCCTCCTCGACCGGCTTGCCCGTGATCAGATCGGTCACCAGGCGCACCTTGCGCGGGCTGATGCGGATGTACTTGGCGGTGGCGGATACACGCATGCGCAACGTCCTACTTCAGCGCCGTGCTGCGCTCGGTGGCGCGGCCACCGTGCCCACGGAACGTGCGCGTCGGGGCGAACTCGCCCAGGCGATGGCCGACCATGTTCTCGGTCATGAAGACCGGGACGTGGCGCCGGCCGTCGTGAACCGCGATCGTGTGCCCGATCATCTGCGGGAAGATCACGCTCGCGCGCGACCAGGTCTTGAGGACCTTGCGCTCGTTGCGCTTGTTCATCTCGTCGATGCGGCCGAGCAGGCGCGCGTCGACGAAGGGTCCCTTCTTGACGGAACGACTCATCGAGCTCTCCTAACCCCGTCCATATCGACGGCGGACGATCATCTTGTTGTTCGGATGCTTCTTGGCCCGGGTGCGCAGGCCCATTGCCGGCTTGCCCCACGGCGTCTTGGGCGGCATGCCGGTCGACTGCTTGCCCTCGCCACCACCGTGCGGATGGTCGCGCGGGTTCATGACCGATCCCCGCACCTGCGGTCGGCGGCCCATGTGGCGCGAACGCCCGGCCTTGCCGATCTTCTGGTTCTCGTGGTCGAGGTTGCTGACCTGGCCGATGGTGGCCATGCAGCCGGCGCGCACGCGCCGCACCTCGCCCGATGGGAGGCGCAGGGTGGCGAACTCGCCCTCCTTGGCCAGCAGCTGGGCGCTGCTCCCCGCCGAGCGCACGATCTGCCCGCCGCGGCCGGCGACCAGCTCGATGTTGTGGACCTGGGTCCCCAGCGGGATGCGCGATAGCGGCAGCGCGTTGCCGGTCCGCGCCTCGGCCTCGGGCCCGCTCACGACGCGGTCGCCGACCTTGAGGCCGTGCGGCAGCAGCATGTAGCGCTTCTCGCCGTCCGCGTAGTGCAGCAGGCCGATGCGCGCCGAGCGGTTGGGGTCGTACTCCACCGTCGCGATGCGCGCCGGAACGCCGAACTTCTCGCGCTTCCAGTCGATGATGCGGTACGCCCGCTTGTGGCCGCTCCCCTGGTGGCGCACGGTGAGCCGGCCCTGGGCGTTGCGCCCGGCACGGCGCACCAGCCGCTCGGTGAGCGGCTTGTGCGGGGAATCGGTGGTGATCTCCTCGAACGTCGAGCGGGTCATCTGGCGCAGACCCGGGCTCGTCGGTCGATAGCTACGCAATGGCATCTGTCCTACACCGCCTCGAAGAGCTCGATCTTCTGGCCGGCCGCGATCGTGACGACCGCCTTGCGCCAGCCAGGGACCATGCCGAGCGTGCGGCGGCCGCGCCGCTTCTGCTTCGGCTTGACGTTCACCACCCGGACGCCGAGCACGTTGACCTTGAACTCGGCTTCGACGGCGGCCTTGATCTGGAACTTGTTCGCGTCGCGGGCGACGGCGAACGTGTAGTTGTTGCGCTCCGTTTCGATGACGCTCTTCTCGGAGATCACCGGGCGCAGGAGCACGTCATGCATCGCGACCGAGCTCATGCGTACACCTCCGTGACGCGGTCGAGCGCCTCGCGGGTCAGCACGATCGTGTCGGCCTGCAGCAGGTCGACGACGTTGAGGCTGTCGGCGAGCAGGACCCGCACCTCGCGCACGTTCCGCGCCGAGCGCTCCACGACCTGGTCGCGGGCGGCGAGGACGAGGAGCACCTTTCCCCCGGCATTCCAGCCGGCGAGGCGGTCCATGAAGGGCCGCGTCCCGATCGCGTCGAGGTCGAAGCCCTCGACCACGCGCAGGGCGCCGTCGGCATGCTTGGCGGAGAGGACGCCGCGCAGGGCGGCGCGGCGCATCTTGCTGTTCATCTTCTGCTCGTGGCTGCGCGGGTGCGGCCCGAACACCACCCCGCCACCGGTCCACTGCGGCGCGTTCCGGGTACCTGCCCGGGCACGGCCGGTGCCCTTCTGGCGCCACGGCTTGCGGCCACCGCCGGTCACCTGGCCACGGGTCAGCGTGTCGGATGTGCCGAGGCGTCGCGCCGCGAGCTGGCGGACCACCGCCTGGTGGATGAGCGACTCGTTCACGTCGGCGCCGAAGACGGCATCAGCCAGCTCGAGCTGGCCGGCCTCCTCGCCGGCGGCGGTGAGGATCGTCGTCGTCTGGGCCATGGTCACTTCGCCTTCTGCACGAGCAGCAGGCCGTTGCGCGCGCCGGGAACCGCACCCTTGACCAGGATGAGGTTCCGATCGGGATCGACCCGCACGACCTTGAGCTTCTTGACGGTCACCCGGTCGTCGCCGAGGTGGCCCGCCATCTTGGTGTTCTTGAAGACGCGTCCCGGCGTCGTGCCGGCGCCGACCGAGCCGGGCTGGCGGTAGTTGTTGGAGCCGTGCGTCTTGGGGCCACGATGGAACCCGTGGCGCTTGATCGTGCCGGCAAAGCCCTTGCCCTTGCTGGTGCCGATCACGTCCACCAGCTCGCCGGCTTCGAAGATCGAGACGTCGAGCTGCTGGCCGGCCTCGTAGTCATCGGTCGCGTCGACGCGCATCTCACGCACGACCCGCGGCCGCTGCAGCTCCTTGGGCAGGGCGCTGAACTGGCCGGCGACGGGCTTGGTGACCTTGCGCGCGGAGCCCGCACCGAGCTGCATGGCGACGTAGCCGTCCTGCTCGGCGGTGCGGAGCCGCGTGATGGTGTTGGGGGTCGCTTCGATGACGCTGACCGGGACGACGCTTCCGTCGTCCGCGAAGATCCTCGTCATGCCGAGCTTCCGCCCGATCAGTCCTGCCGGCATCGTTCTCTCATACTTCCTTCGATGGCGGATGGGGAGGCGGCGAGCCGCCCCCGCATCACATCTTGATTTCGATATCCACGCCTGCGGCCAGGCTCAGCCGCATCAGCGCATCCACCGTCTTGGTCGACGGATCGATGATGTCGATCAGGCGCTTGTGGGTCCTGATCTCGAACTGCTCCCGCCCGTCCTTATGGACGAACGGGCCACGGATGACCGTGTACTTCTCGATCCGCGTCGGCAGCGGGACCGGGCCGGCGATGTCGGCGCCGGTCCGCTGCGCGGTCTCCACGATCTGCTCGGCCGACTGGTCGAGCAGCTTGTGGTCGTACGCCTTGAGACGGATCCGGATGCGCTGCTTGGCCATCGCGGTTACCCGAGGACCTCGGTGATCACGCCCGCGCCGACGGTGTGGCCGCCCTCGCGGATCGCGAAGCGCTGTCCCTGCTCAATGGCGATCGGCGTGATCAGCTCGACGTCGATGTTGACGTTGTCGCCGGGCATGATCATCTCCACGCCCTGCGGGAGCGCGATCGCGCCGGTGACATCGGTCGTGCGCAGGTAGAACTGCGGCCGATAGCCGGAATAGAACGGCGTGTGACGGCCACCCTCGTCCTTGCCGAGGACGTAGACCTCGGCCTTGAACTTGGTGCCCGGCTTCACGCTGCCCGGCTTGGCCAGCACCTGGCCGCGCTCGATCTCCTCGCGCTCGATGCCACGCAGCAGGAGGCCGACGTTGTCGCCGGCCTGGCCCTCGTCGAGGGTCTTCTTGAACATCTCGACGCCGGTCACCACCAGCTGGCGGGACTTGGCGTGGATGCCGACCTGCTCGACGCTCTCGCCGGTGCGGACGATGCCGCGCTCGATGCGGCCGGTGGCCACGGTGCCGCGGCCCTTGATGCCGAACACGTCCTCGATCGGCATCAGGAACGGCTTGTCCGTCTCACGCGCCGGGGTCGGGATGTAGCTGTCGACGGCATCCATCAGCTCCTTGATCGAGGCGTACTCGGGAGCCTCCGGATCGGTGCTGGTCGACTCGAGCGCCTTGAGCGCCGAGCCGCGGATGACCGGGATGTCGTCGCCGGGGAAGTCCTGCTTGCTGAGGAGCTCGCGGACCTCCATCTCGACCAGGTCGACGAGCATTTCGTCGTCGACCATGTCCACCTTGTTGAGGTAGACGACCAGGCTCGGCACCTCGACCTGGCGCGCCAGGAGGATGTGCTCGCGGGTCTGGGGCATCGGGCCGTCGGCGGCGGACACGACGAGGATCGCCCCGTCCATCTGCGCGGCGCCGGTGATCATGTTCTTGATGTAGTCGGCGTGCCCGGGGCAGTCGACGTGCGCGTAGTGGCGGTTCGCGGTCTGGTACTCGACGTGGCTGATCGCGATCGTGATGCCACGCTGCCGCTCCTCGGGGGCGTTGTCGATCTGGTCGAAGGCCCGGAAATCGGCCCCGCCCGAGAGCGACAGGAACTTCGTGATGGCGGCCGTCAGCGTGGTCTTGCCGTGGTCGACATGACCGATGGTGCCCACGTTCACGTGGGGCTTGCTGCGGTCGAACTTCTGCTTGGCCATGTGTCCTTCGTGGCTCCTTTTGCTCTCGCTAGCTCTTGGACTTCGCGATCAGCTCGTTGGCAAGGTTGGTGGGAACTTCCGCATAGCGGGAGAACTCCATGGAATAGGCGGCGCGGCCCTGGGTCATGCTGCGCAGCTCGGTGGCGTAGCCGAACATCTCGGCCAGTGGCACGTGGGCGCGGATGACGCGCGAGCTGGCTCGCTCGTCGATCCCGTCGATCTGTCCGCGCTTGCTGTTGAGGTTGCCGATGACGTCGCCCATGAACTCCTCGGGCGTCGTCACCTCGACCTTCATGACCGGCTCCAGGATCGCGGGGTCACCCTTGGTGACGCCGTCCTTGGCGGCCATGCTGCCGGCGATCTTGAAGGCCATCTCCGACGAGTCGACCTCGTGGTACGAGCCGTCGATGAGGGTGACCTTGACGTCGATGACCGGGTAGCCGGCCACGACGCCGCCCTGGAGCGCCTCGCGGGCGCCCTGCTCGATCGCCTTCCAGTATTCGCGCGGCACGGCGCCGCCGACGATCTTGGACTCGAACTCGAACCCGCTGCCGCGGCCGAGCGGCGCCATGGTCATGACGGCGTGGCCGTACTGGCCCTTGCCACCGGTCTGGCGCACGAAGCGCCCCTCGGCCTTGACCTCGCGGCGGATCGCCTCGCGGTAGCTGACCTGGGGCCGGCCGACGTTGGCCTGCACCTTGAACTCGCGCAGCATGCGGTCCACCAGGACCTCGAGATGGAGCTCGCCCATGCCCGCGATGCGGGTCTGGGCCGACTCCTCGTCGGTGCTGACGCGGAAGGTGGGGTCCTCCTCCGCCAGGCGCTGGAGGGCGATCGCCATCTTGTCCTGGTCGGCCTTGGTCTTGGGCTCGACGGCGAGCTCGATGACCGGCTCGGGGAACGTGATGTTCTCGAGCACGATCTGCTTCGACTCCTCGCACAGCGTGTCGCCGGTGAAGGTGTTCTTGAGGCCCACCGCGGCGGCGATGTCGCCGGCGCCGACGGAGTCGATCTCCTCGCGGCTGTTGGCGTGCATCTGGAGGATGCGGCCGACGCGCTCCTTGTGGCCCTTGGTCGAGTTGTAGACGTAGGAGCCGGTCTTGAGCGTGCCGGAGTAGACCCGGAAGAAGGCCAGCTTGCCGACGAACGGGTCCGCCGCGATCTTGAAGGCGAGGGCCGCGAACGGCGCCTCGGGATCGGTCTCGCGGGTGACCTCGTCGCCCGAGCGCGGATCCACGCCGGTCACCGGCGGGACGTCGAGCGGGCTGGGCAGGAAGTCGATGACCGCGTCCAACATGGGCTGCACGCCCTTGTTCTTCAGCGCCGAGCCGCACAGGACCGGGACGATCTGGTAGGCCAGCGTGCCGGCGCGGATCGCGCGGCGCAGCTGGTCGGCGTCGATCTCCTCGCCCTCGAGGTACTTGTGCGCGATGTCGTCGTCGAGGTCGGCGAGGGCCTCGATCAGCTTGTCGCGCCACTCGTCGGCGGTTGCCTGCACGTCGGCCGGGATGTCACCCACGTCGACCTGGTCGCCCAGGTCGTTGCCGTAGGTGATGGCCTTCATGTTGATGAGGTCGACGACGCCGCGGAACGCGTCCTCGGCTCCAATCGGTACCTGGAGCGGCACGGCGCGCGCGCCGAGGCGGTCCTCGATCATGCCGACCACGCGCCAGAAGTCACCGCCGGTCCGGTCGAGCTTGTTGACGAAGCAGAAGCGCGGGACGTGGTACTTGTCGGCCTGGCGCCACACCGTCTCGGACTGCGGCTCGACGCCGGCCACGCCGTCGAAGACGACGACCGCGCCGTCGAGCACGCGCAGGCTCCGCTCGACCTCCACCGTGAAATCCACGTGGCCGGGCGTGTCGATCAAGTTGATGCGATGGTCGGCCCAGAAGCAGGTCGTGGCGGCGGCGGTGATGGTGATGCCGCGCTCCTGCTCCTGCTCCATCCAGTCCATGGTGGCAGCACCCTCGTGCACCTCGCCGATCTTGTAGATCTTCTTGGTGTAGAAGAGGATCCGCTCGGACACGGTGGTCTTGCCCGCGTCGATATGCGCGATGATCCCGATGTTGCGGGTGCGCTCGAGTGGGATGGCGGTGCCGCCGCGGGCCTTGCCGGCCGCCTGGGTCATGGTCATCGGTCTACCACTTGAAGTGGCTGAAGGCGCGGTTCGCCTCGGCCATCCGGTGCGTGTCCTCGCGCCGCTTCACGGCCGCGCCAACCCCGTTGGCGGCATCCATGAACTCGGCGGCGAGCTTGTCGGCCATGCTCTTGCCGTTGCGCTTGCGGGCAGCCTCGATCAGCCAGCGCATGCCCAGGCTGACGCGCCGGTCGGCACGGACCTCGACCGGAATCTGGTAGGTGGAGCCGCCGACCCGCTTGGGCTTGACCTCGATGAGCGGCATGGCGTTGCGGAGCGCCTGCTCCATGACCTCCACGCCGGAACGCCCGGCGGCGGTCTCGATGCGGGCCAGGGCGGTCTCGAGGATGCGGCCGGCGAGCGCCTTCTTGCCACCGTGCATCAGCTTGTTGGTGAGCTGGTCCATGGTGAGCGCGGTGCCGACGAGCGGGGTGACGTACTTCTCCTTGCGGGCGACGGTGGGACGACGGGGCATGTGCTACGCCTTCCCCGCCGACTTCGCGCCGTACTTGGAGCGGCTCTGCTTGCGATCGCGTACGCCGGCCGCGTCGAGCGTGCCACGCACGATGTGGTACTTAACCGCCGGCAGGTCCTTGACCCGGCCGCCGCGGACGAGCACGACGGAGTGCTCCTGCAGGTTATGACCGATGCCCGGGATGTAGGCGGTGACCTCCATCCCGTTCGTCAGGCGGACGCGCGCGACCTTCCGAAGCGCCGAGTTCGGCTTCTTCGGGGTGCGGGTCATCACCTGCAGGCAGACGCCACGCCGCTGGGGCGCGCCGCGACCCTCGGAAGTGGTCTGGCGAAGGGTATTGAAGGTACGGCGAAGCGCCGGGGCCTTCACCTTCTTGTTGACCGGCTTCCTGCCGTGGCGGACCAGCTGGCTGATGGTTGGCAAGAGTGTTCCTCGCGCGTTCGCGTACGACTGCTGTTCGATGATCGAATCGGTCCGATCCACACCACCCGCGCAGGGCCACGACGGCCCGCGGCGATGATGCTCGATGGATGGATCGGCGCATGCCCGGGAGGGCACACACGAAGGCGTCCCAACACGGGACACCGAAGGCGGAGTATAGGGGTCGCCGCGTTCGAGTGTCAAACCCGGACCCGGTTCCTCCCGCCGCTCGGCCGACTCGCCCGCGTCGCCGCTGTCGTCACCCAGACTTGCCAGGTCTGTTAGCCACGAACATCGGTCTGTGGATGGTCGTCGTCGGGTCGATCTGAGCGTGAATGTCGGCCCGCCATCACCGACGATGGGCGGTGATCGCGCCTACCAGACCTGTGGGGTCTGAGTGACGCGATTCGGCCGTGGACCGCGTGACCGCGGAGTGCCCTGCGGGAAGCCTCGAAGCCGCGATGCCGGTCACCCGCCCGATGCAATGGAACGCGATCGGCTGCCCTGAAAGCGGGCGGACGACGAGGGCGGCCGCTCGCGCGGCCGCCCTCGGCATCGGTATGGAGCGTCGCCGGTCCTATTCGGCCTTCGCGGGCTCCGGCTCGGGCTCCGCCGCAGGCTCGGCCTCGGCAGCGACGGGCTCCTCGTTGAGCT
>JAICQM010000033.1 GCA_025937875.1 Chloroflexota bacterium | reverse complement strand
GTGAACATCGAGGAAATCGGCGACGGACGGACCCGGATGTCGATCGAGAGCCGCTTCCCCAGCACGGAGGCGATGGAGCAGCTGCTTGCCATGGGCCAGGAGCAGGGCCTCACCGAGGCGGTCGGCCAGATCGACGCCATCCTTGCCGAGAAGCAGATTCCCACCGGCTGATGCAGAACCGATGAGCATGGCGGCCGCCTCCCGTCTACTCATGTGATATCCGCGAAGGAGTGACTTCCATGACCGTGACCGAGACGACGACCCGGACTCTCGATGTCCCCGGCGCTACCCTGGCCTACGACGTGCGTCCGGGTCCATCTCAGGACCTGCCACTGTTCCTCATCGGCTCGCCGATGGGCGCGACCGGCTTCGGGACCCTGTTGACCCACTTCCCGGATCGCACGATCATCACCTACGACCCGCGCGGCTCGGAGCGCAGCACGAAGCCGGACATGACCTCACCCTCCACGCCGGACGAGCACGCTGACGACCTGCATCGGATCATCGCCGAGGTTGGCGGTGGCCCGGTCGACATGTTCGCCAGCAGTGGTGGGGCGACCAACGCGCTGGCCCTGGTGGCCAGGCACCCCCACGACGTCCGGACCCTGGTGGCGCACGAGCCGCCCGTGGCGGCAGTCCTCCCGGATGGTGAGAATGCGCAGGCGGCTTCGCGGGCGGTGCACGAGACGTACATGCGCAACGGCTTTGGCGCCGGGATGGCGCACTTCATCGCCGTCGTCAGCCACCAGGGCGAGTTTCCCGATGACTTCGCCACCAAGCCGCCGCCGGACCCGGCCATGTTCGGGATGCCGACCGAGGACGATGGCTCCCGCGCCGACCCCTTGATGGGCCAGAACATGATTGCCGGCACCACGTATGTGCCCGACTTCGAAGCGTTGCGCCGGGCCTCCACCCGGATCGTCGTCGCCGCCGGGGTCGAGTCCGAGGGCATCCTGCCCAGCCGCGCGGCCTCCGTCGTCGCAACGCGGCTCGGTACGGAGGTCGTCCGCTTCCCGAGCGGGCACGGCGGATTTATGGGCGGTGAATACGGACAGCCCCCCGGCGAGCCCGAGGCCTTCGCCGCCAAGCTGCGCCAGGTCCTCGATGGCGCCGAGATCGACTGACGACGCGTGGGCAAGCTGATCTACAGCCTGAATGTGTCCCTGGACGGTTACGCCGCCACGGCCGACGGTGGCCTCGAATGGGCGACGGTCGACGAGGAGATCCACGGTTGGTTCAACGACCAGACCGACGCCCTGGACGGGTCGATCTACGGACGCCGTATGTATGAGCTCATGGCCGGCTACTGGCCGACCGCCGAGGAGGATCCGGCGGCGACCGACGTGGAGCGTGCGTTCTCGCGCATCTGGAAGGCCACGCCCAAGATCGTCTTCTCCACCAGCCTCGGAAGGGTCGAGCACAACGCGCGGCTGGTGCGGGGCGATGTGGGCACCGTGCTCGACCAGGTCCGCCGCGAGTTCGACGGCGACCTCGACGTCGGGGGCCCGGACCTCGCGGGCCAGTTCGTGCGCCGGGACCTGGTGGACGAGTTCCGGCTCGTGATCCATCCCGTCGTGCTGGGCGCGGGACTTCCCTTCTGGCCGGCGCTCGACGCCCCGCTGCGCCTGCGGCACGTCGAGACGCGGCGCTTCGAGTCGGGAGTGGTCGCGATCACCTACGCCCGCACCTGAGGCACGCGTGCTACAACAGGGGTCATGGCAACCCAGCTGCGCGACTACCGCATCGTCACCGGTGAGCTTGAGCGATTCGTAGAGGAGTGGCGCACCCAGCTGGCGCCACTGCGACGGTCGCTGGGCTTCGAGATTCCGGGTGCGTGGACGGTCACCGAGGAGCAGCGGTTCATCTGGCTCCTTCGTCATCCCGCCGGCTGGGAGGCGTTCGACGCCGCCGACCAGGCCTATTTCGCCTCACCGGAGCGTGCCTCCTTCGACCCTGATCCCGCGCGCCTCATCCAGGAACAGCGCAACTCGCGGCTGACGGACGTGGAGCTGCCCTAGGGTTCCTCCTCGGCGAAGACCACCTCGCGCTGCTTGCGGATCGCGGGCAGGACGGCAACCACGATTGCGACCACGGCCAGCGCGAGCAGGACGGCTGAGATCGGCCGGGTGACGAACGTCGTCGGATCGCCGCGGGAGATGATCAGCGCGCGTCGCAGATGGTCCTCCAGCAACGGGCCCAGCACGAAGCCCAGGAGCAGCGGCGCCGGCTCGCAGCCGAGCTTGATGAGGAAGTAACCCAGGAGCCCGAAGAACGCGATCATGTACACGTTCCAGGCGTTGAGCCCGAGCGAGAACGTCCCGATCGCGGCGAAGGCGATGATGGCCGGGAACAGCATCTTGTACGGGATCATGAGCATCCGGACCCAGATCCCGATCAGGGGCAGGTTCAGCAGCACCAGGAACAGGTTGCCGATCCACATCGAGACGATGAGCCCCCAGAAGAGGGCCGGCTGCTCGTTGATGACGTTCGGCCCAGGCTGAATGCCGTGGATGATGAACGCGCCGAGGATGAGCGCCATCACCGGGTGCGGCGGCAGGCCCAGCGTGAGCAGCGGGATGAACGAGGTCTGCGCGGCGGCGTTGTTGGCCGATTCGGGTCCTGCGACCGCCTCGATCGCCCCGTGGCCGAACTCGTGCTTGCGCTTCGAGACCCGCTTCTCGATCGAGTAGGCACCGAACGAGGCGAGGACATGGCCCGCGCCGGGCAGGATCCCCAGTGCCGAGCCAAGCAGCGTGCCGCGCGCGATGGGAGCGGCGATGCGCCGGAAGTCCTCGCGCGTCGGCCACAGGCCCGAGATCGTCTTGGTCACCAGGTGCCGCGTCTTCTCGTCCTCGAGGTTGCGGAAGATCTCGGCGACACCGAACATGCCGACCGCCACTGACACGAAGTCGATCCCCTCGTAGAGCTCGCGGACCCCGAACGTGAATCGCGGCGTGCCGCTGTACAGGTCGAGACCCACGGTGCCGAACGCGATGCCGAGGACGATCATCGCCAGTGCCTTCAGGGTCGAGCCGCGGGCCAGGGCGATCGACGCGATCAACCCCAGGACCACCAGGGAGAAGAACTCGGCCGAGCCGAACGTCAGCGCGGCATCGGCCAGAGGCGGCGCGAACAGGACGACGAGGATCGTCGCGAAGGTGCCCGCAATGAACGAGCCGATGGCAGCCGTCGCCAGCGCCGGCCCCGCCCGACCGTTGCGCGCCATCTCGTGGCCGTCGATGGCCGTGACCGCGGCCGAGGACTCACCGGGCAGGTTGATGAGGATCGCGGTGGTGGACCCGCCGTATTGCGCCCCGTAGTAGATGCCGGCGACCATGATGATGGCCGTGACCGGCTCCAGCGTGAAGGTGACCGGCAGCAGCAGCGCGATGGTGGCCGTGGGCCCGATACCGGGCAGCACTCCCACCGCAGTGCCCAATGCCACACCGACGAAGCAGTAGAACAGGTTCTCCAGTCGAACCGCGGTCTCGAACCCGAGCGCGAGGTTGTCGAACAGCTCCATCGGGCGACCTAGACCGGGATCCAGGTGCCGATGAGTGGCAGGCGCAGCTGGAGCGCGACGATGAAGACGACCACGGAGATCACGGTCAACGCGATGGCGATGACGAGCGCCTCGCGGGGCGACGTCTCGGAACGGGCGGCGGCAGCCAGGAGCGCAGCGCCGAAGAGCGCGCCGATGACGCCGATGCCACGAATCGTCAGGCCGAAGAAGAGCAGCGCGGCGGTGATGAAGATCAGCGCCCGCCAATCGACCGCGCCGATGGCCTCGCCCTCACCGGCGATGAATCCCTTCCCGACGATGAGCGCGCCCAGCACGACCAGGATCCCGCCCAGGATGAGCGGAAAGTAGCCGGGCCCCATCCGCAGCGGCGTGCCGATCTCGGTGGTCAGCGAGCCGATGGCGAAGCCCAGCCCGAGCACGATGAAGATGCCCCCCGCCAGGACGTCCTTGAGCGCGCGACCGACGTCGGGCACGAACGCACTCCCTCCGATGGATGGACCGATGGGGCGGCGCGGTGGCCGCCCCATCGGCGTGGTGGTGAGCTCAGCCGGCCGTCACGCCGGCCTCCTCGATGATCGGCCGCCAAAGGTCGAGCTGCGACTGCAGGTGCTCCCGGTGCGCCTCGGGCGTGGCGCGGTCCTCGGCCACCGGTGCCGTCCCGAGCTCGGCCAGCCGGGCGATGACGTTCTCGTCGGCGAGGGCCACGACCAGCGCCGCGTTGAGCGCGTCGACGACGTCCTGCGGCGTGCCGGCGGGGACGTACAGCCCATGCCACACGCTGACCTGGAGGTCCGGGAATCCAGCCTCCTCGGTGGTCGGCACGTCGGGCAGCGACTCGACGCGGTCGGGAGTCGTCACGGCGTAGGCCTTGACCCGCCCAGCCTCGATCGGCTCGCTGGTGTTCGTCGTCTGGTCGCACATGAAGTCGACCTGGTTGCCGAGCAGGTCATCCAGCGCCGGCTGGGTGCCCTCGTACGGGACCTCGGTGATGTCGAGGCCGGTCGCGGTCTCGAACAGGAGGCCGCACAGCTGCGACGCGGCGCCGATGCCGGCGTTCGCATACGTCACCGAGTCGATATTGTCCTCGACGTACGCGACGAGCTCCTCCATGGTCTCCGGCTCGAACTCCGGGCTCCCGACGAATGTCATCGGTACCTCGGTGACGAGGCCGATCATCTCGAAGTCCTCGAGCGGGTCGTACGAGAGGTCGGGATACAGCGTCGGTGCCGTCGACATCCCGATGTGGTGCATCAGGACCGTGTACCCGTCGGCCTCCGTGTTCGCGACCTGGTCGGCGGCCACAGTGCCACCGGCACCGGTCACATTCTGGACGACGATCTGGACGCCGAGCTCCTCCGCCATCGGCTCCGCGATGAGGCGGGTCACGGTGTCGGTCGGGCCGCCGGCCGAGAACGGAACGATGAACGTGATCTCGGCATCGGGATAGTCCCCATCACCGCCACCGCCGCCTCCCCCACTGCTACCGGCAGTGCCGCTGGCGCCGGGGTCACCGGCCTGGCAGGCCGCCAGGGCCAGCGTGATTGCCGCGATCGACGCCACCCAACGCGTGGGTCGCCGATGGCGGGCAGCTGTCTGGGTGGTTACGGAGTGAACTCCGAGTCGCATCTCTTGCCTCCCTACGATTGGGCATGGGAAGTGGACGCTCGGGGAGCCGAAGCCTAGCACGCCGCTCTCGCAGGTCAGGGGCCAGGCAGCGCATCGGCGAGCGACGCGACAACCCGCACGGTGGCGGGAAGCACGGGATCCTCCATGCTCGGAGGACGCCGCGCGACCTGGAAGACATGCATGCCGGCAGCGGCGGCTCCCCGCGCATCGTATGCCGCGCCAGCCACGAAGACCGTCCGGCGCGGATCGACGGCGAAGCGGTCGCACGCCTGGCGGTAGATCTCCGGACGCGGCTTGTACCAGCCCGCCTCCTCGGCCGATAGCGTGAATGCGGGTCGCAACCCCGACCGTGCGACGGCGGCGGCGGCCAGCTCCGCCGAGCAGTTGGTGACGAAGGCGAACGCCGCGGGCAGCCGTTGCAGCGCGACCGCATCCGGCCACGGGCGGATGCCGTCCCACTCGGCGCGCAGCGTCGTTGGCGCGTCGGGTGGGAGGCGCAGCTCGGCGCCGGCCTCGGCGACGAGCTGCTCGTACGGGACGTACGCACCCGCCTCGATCATCCGGGCCGTGACGGCGTCGCGCCAGGCAAGGCCGACTTCGCGGTCCCCGGCGGCGGACGACCACACGCTGATCGAGTCCATCGTGGCCATCAGCAGGTCGACGAGGACCGTCACTGCCCGTCCAGGATGACGCGTGGCTCGGTCATCGGTCTGCCTCCAGGTGCGCCTTCAGCGCCGTGACACGCTTCTTCCACAGCGCCTTGGCGGCCTCGGCCGCTTTCGCGTCAGGCAGCCGTTCATGCGAGACGTGCGCCGATGATTTCGCCGGTGCCTTCTCCTCGAACGTGACGAGGATCCGGGTGGCGCCGTCCTCCCAGTCGAAGCGGGCGGTGCGACCGGGTTGGGCCGTTCGCAGCGACATCCTGCCGTCGATCAGCCACTGGCTCCGCTGTCCATCGTCGACGAAGGCCTCGAACAGGACATCGAGGGGGACGCCCACCGTCTTCGACGCGTAGATCGTGAACCCGTCCGCCTGCTGGTGCTTGGCGCGCATGCCACGCATGCGCTCGTAACCGTTGGTGACGGTCTGGGTCCACCAGGCGGGGACGCCGTGCTCGTCCCGGAGGTGGGCCGCGATCTCGCCGTGGGTGTGGTCCCTGCCATCCCATCGGTCGAGGGTGGACAGCCAATGCTCCCATCCGTGGCCGGTGGCCTCGGTCAGCTTGGCGTCCGACGCCAGATCGAGCGCCGGCGTCAGGTCCTCCGGGGCATTCGCCAGGCGATCGCGCCTGGCGGCGACCTGGCGGCGCGCGGCACTGTAGCCTTCGCCCGTCTTCGACATGCGCTCGCGAACGCGGCGCTTGAACAGCTTCTGAGTGGTCATTGCACGCTTCCTTCGCTCATGGGGCGGACGAAGGACTCACGCTCCCTCGGCGCCACCACGAAGGGGTGCCGTCGATCATCCCGGGGACTGAGCCCCCTTTGCCTCTCCATTGCCGGCGGCGTGAGCGCCGGAGCCGAGGTTGGGCGTGGGATACGCCGAATGCCACTGTAGCACCGCAGCGCAACCGCCTGGTGTCGGAGGCTCACTCGAGGTTGCAGGGCTGCTTGACCGATGACTAACCGGCTCATGGGCCGTCGTATTGCTGCGAAGGACGCTCGCACGCAGAAGGAACGCATTGACATGCACACGCTGTACCCCTGCCTGTGGTTCAACGGCAACGCCGAGGAGGCGGCCGCCCTCTACACGTCGCTCCTGCCCGACAGCCAAATCGACAAGATCTGGCGCTCGCCCGCAGACACGCCCAGCGGGCCGGCCGGCATGGTGCTGACGGTCGACTTCACCGTCCTCGGCCAGCGATTCCAGGGCCTCAACGGCGGACCCGACTTCAACTTCAGCGAGGCCGTCTCGCTCGTCGTCGAGTGCGATGACCAGGCCGAGGTGGACCGTCTCTGGAGCGCCCTGACGGCCGGCGGCGGCGAGCCCGGGCCGTGCGGCTGGCTCAAGGACCGCTTCGGCCTGTCGTGGCAGATCGTCCCGCGCGAGCTCAACGAGCTTGTCAATGACCCCGACCCCGACCGCGCCCGGCGCGCCATGGAGGCGATGCTGACGATGGGCAAGATCGAGGTCGAGGAGCTGCGACGGGCGGCGGACGCGGCCTAGCCCGGCAGCGCCGGTTCAGCCGGCCGCCAACTCGGCGAGGATGCGGGCCATGTGGCGCAGGTGGCTGCGCTCATGGCGCGCCATCCAGTCCCCGTAGTACAGGATGCTGTACTCACGGACCTTGTTGGGCGGCACCTGCACGGTGGCGGTGCGCTCCCAGTCCGCCGCCGGCAACGGCTCCAGGGCCTCGAGCAGCTCGCTGCGCTGGGCGCGAAAGGCTGCGAGGGCCGGCGCGAACTTCCAGGTGAAATACGCATCCTGGTTGCGCCAGCCCGGCGCCCCCTTCCAGCCCGCGCGATCCTCGCGCACGATCCGCAGCATGTTGCCGCCCAGGACGTCATGAGCGGCGCGCAGGTGGGCCAGCTGCTGGTTGACCGACCAGCCGTAATCGGTCACGGCGTTGAGCCGCTTCTGGGTGACGCGGCGAGTCAGCTCCTCCAGGCGCGGCACCGTGGTGCGCAGGATCTCCATGGTCCGCTCGACATCGAGCAGCGGCTTCATTCAGTCATCCAGAGGTCGATCTGCGGCAAGCCGTGGATCCCCAGCGTTTGCGACAGCTCCCCGCAGTGGTAGGCGTCGTGGCTGAACATTCGCTGCAGGATCGAGGTTCGGGTGTGGACCTGCGCCCGACCGCCGAACTCGCGATGGATGGTGTCCGCCAGCATGGCCGGCGTCCATCGGTCCAGGCAGCCCTCGACCAGGCGAAACGTCGTGTCGAGAGCGTGCACGAGCTCAGCGGCGCCGCGCGGTTGGTCGAGGTCGTCCTCCCAGCCGATCCCGCCGGCGTTGGCGAACGGCGTCGTCTCGGCGCCGGGCTCACCCAGTTGGTCGCACAGCCAGTAGACCCGGGTACCGGCGGTATGGGCGACCGTCGCCCAGATCGGCCAACCATCGGGGGCGGGCCGGATGGCGAGCTGCGCATCGGTCATGGCCGCGATCACGTCGCGCAGGCGACGGTTGTACTGGGGCCACATGTCGTAGTAGGGGCGAATCGTCGACATCGTCATGGCTCCACGGTAGGTACAGATCCTGCCACACGGTGTCACGGATAGGCGTCAGTGTGATCACGCCGATACAGAGGAGACCCCATGGCTTCTGCACCGATCATCCTGGTCCCCGGCTTCTGGCTTGGCGCCTGGGCCTGGGACGAGGTCGCCGGGCACCTCCGCGCCGACGGACACGACGTGACCGCCCTCACCCTTCCCGGGCTCGAGTCCGCCGATGCGGACCGATCGCGCATCACCCAGAGCGACCACGTCCGCGCCGTCCGTGACGCGATCCTCGCCGCGGATCGCCCGGTGGTGCTCGTCGTCCATAGCGGTGCCGGCTATACGGGGTACGCGGTGAGCGACAGCGTGCCGGAGCGCATCGCCGCCATGGTGTACGTCGACACCGGCGCCGGGGTGGGCGCCATGGATGCCGACCTGCAGGGCGACGAGAAGCCGATGATCTGGGACGAGATCGTGGAGGGCGAGAACCTCGACGGCATCAGCGAGGAGCAGAAGCAGACGTTCCGGCGACGCGCGGTACCTCAGCCCGCTGGCGTCCTGCGTGAGGCGATCGAGCTCACCAACGACGCGCGCCTCGATATCCCGTCGACGGTGATCGCCACGGCCTTTCCCGCCGAGGACTACCGGAAGTACGTCAAGGAAGGCTACGGCTTCCTCGCCGGCCTCGGCGAGCTGCGCAATCTCGACTACGTCGACCTTCCGACCAGCCACTGGCCGATGTGGTCCCGGCCCGCCGAGCTCGCCGAGATCATTGGTGACGTCGCGACGGTGCGCGGGTCGGACGGCTAGCTTTAGGCCGGTGCAACGACGTTGTAGGCCTGAACCCAGTCGCCCTTGCCCGCCAGCCGCAGGCTGCCGAGATCCTGGACCCGGACCAGGCTCGACACGACGTCGTGCGTGGCGGCGTCGATGAGGATCTGGCCGGGTCCGGCCGCCGCCTGGAGGCGGGCGGCGATGTTCACCGGCTCCCCCACCACCGCGTAGTGCATCCGCCGCTCCGAGCCAACGTTGCCGGCGATCACCTGGCCCGTGGTGATGCCGATGCCGGTCTGGAGCCGGACGCCGGGCATGGAGGGGATCTCGAGGGTGGCGACTGCCGCCTGCATGGCCAGCGCGGAGCGCGCGGCACGCGCCGGGTCGTCGGCATGCATGACCGGCGCGCCGAAGAACGCGAAGATGCCGTCACCCAGCAGGTCGGCCACCGTGCCGCCCTCCTGCTCGACGGCGTCGCTCACCACCGTCAGGTACCGGTTGAGCAGGTCCAGCGTGATCTCCGGCTCCTGCTCGGCGGCCAACGCGGTATAGCCGCGGAGGTCGGCGAACAGCGTCGTCACGTAGCGGCGCTCGCCGCCCAGCGATACCCCGCCCGGGTCCCGCAGCGCCTCGGCAGCCACACTCTCGCTCACATAGCGGCCCAGGAGGTCGGCCAGCCGGTCCTGGAGCGCACGCGTGCGGAGCAGCGAGCGGATGCGGGCGGTGAGCTCGACCTCGTCGAACGGCTTGGTGAGGAAGTCGTTCGCGCCGGCCTCGATCCCACGGGCCTTGTCGTCGGATCGGTTGAGGGCGGTCAGGAGCAGGATCGGCAGCCCCTCGTGCCGCGGCTGGGCTCGCAGGCGCTGGCAGACCTCGATCCCGTCCATGCGCGGCATCATCACGTCGAGGCAGAGCAGGTCCGGCTCGTGCTCCTCGACGGCGTGCAGGGCTGCGGCCCCGTCCTCCGCCTCGACGATGTCGTAGCCCTGGTGCACGAGCAGCTTGCGCAGCAGGGCACGGTTGGCCGGCTCGTCGTCGACGATCAGGATGAGTGGCTGCAGTCGGCTCATGGCAAGAGGGCCTCGACGCTGGCGGCGAAGGTGGCGAACTCGATCGGCTTGCTCAGGTAGCCGTCGAAGCCGGCTGCCAGGGCCCGCTCCCGGTCGCCGACCATCGCATGCGCCGTGAACGCGATCACGCGGTGCGGCGAACCTCCCGCCTCGGCGGCCCGAATGGCGCCCAGCGCCTCGCGGCCATCGATGTCGGGCAGGCCGAGGTCCATCAGCACCAGGTCGGGCGATCGCTCGGCGACGAGGCGCACCCCATCGGTCCCGGTGGTGGCGGCGACGACCTCGTGCCCGGCGGCGGTGAGGAGCTTGGTGGCGAGCGCCAGGTTGGCCGGGGTGTCCTCGACGAGGACGATGACGGCCATCAGGCCGGCTCCGGCGACGCGGCGTCGTGGCGGGCCAGGGCACGGAGCAGCGCCTCCTGGCGTACCGGCTTGGCAAGGTGCGCATCGGCGCTGGACGGGAGCTCGGCCGGCTCGACGACCGACAGGATGATCACCGGAATGCCGCTCGTCTCCGGATCCTGCTTCAGCTCGGCCAGGATCTCGTCTCCGCCACGCCCGGGCATGAGGATGTCGAGGATGACCGCGTGCGGCTGCAGCCGTCGCGCGTCGTCGACGGCGGTGGCTGCCGCGGACGGGACGACGTGGTAGCCGTGCTCGGCGAGCATCTTGCGCAGCAGCGGCGCCACCGACGGATCGTCGTCGATGCTGAGCACCAGGCGTTGCCCGGCGCCGGTCTGCGCGGCGGTGGCGTCGGGGAGCGGCGCCGTCACGGCGCGGCAGTCCAGCGGCAGGATGAGGTTGAACGTGGTGCCCCGGCCGGGTTCGCTCTCGACGGTGACGTCGCCCCCCATGACGCGCGCCAGGCGGCGGCTGATGGCGAGCCCGAGTCCCGTCCCGACCGCTTCACCGGCGGCCTGCCGGAACTCTTCGAAGATGACCTCGTGCTGATCGGTCGGGATGCCGGGGCCGGTGTCGCGCACCGCGACGTGCAGCCGGCCCTCGGCCGCGCCGCCGCTCAGCGCCACGACCTCGCCCTGGTCGGTGAATTTGAGTGCGTTACCGACCAGGTTGACCAGGATCTGCCGCACGCGCTGGCGATCCAGCGTGACCTCCTCCGGCGTTCCCTGGTCCTCCCAGCGCAGCTCGATCCCCTTCTGGCTGGCCAGCGACCGATGCTGCGCCACGACCGACTCCACGAGCTCGCGCGGATCGAACGGCTGCGGGTCGATGGTCAGCTTCCCGGCCTCGATCTTCGACAGGTCGAGGATCTCGTTGATGAGGCCAAGCAGGTCACGGCCACCCCGCTGAACCCAGCCCAGCGAAGCGGTCTGCTCCTCGTTCAGGGGACCGTCGACGCCGGCAAGGAGGGCGTCGGTGAAACCGAGGATCGCGTTCATCGGCGTGCGCAGCTCGTGGCTGACGCTGGCGAGGAACTGCGATTTCGCCAGGTTGGCACGACTGAGCGACTCGTTCGTCGCGCCGAGCCGGGACGCGAGCGCGCGCTGCTCGTCGAAGAGCTGTGCCAGCCGGGCCGTGGTGGTGTTGACGTCGCGGGCGAGGCTGCCGAGCTCGTCGCGGTTCGGGACGTCGACGCGCTGGGTGAAGTCTTCGTTGGTGATGGCGGCCAGCGCGCGTTCCATCTTGCGCACCGGGAGGATGAACGCCCACGACAGCGCGAACCCGAGGCCCATGGCAATCCCGACCGCGGCAGCCGAGAAGGCGACGACGATCAGCGCCAGCAACGTCTTGTCGGCGCCGAACGCCGCCTGCGCAACCGCCGCTTCCCCCTCCGCGGATTGGATCAGCCCGCGCATCTGAGCCTCTAGCACGTGCGAGGCGGTGTGCTCCTCGTTGATGTGCAGCTGGGTGGCGGCCTCGATGTCGCCTGCCTCGTACAGCTCGAGGACCTCCTCACTGGAGGCGTTGAACCCGTCGTTGACGTCGCGGATTTCGGCGAAGAAGAGCGCCTCGTCCGGATCCGCCTCGGCCATGGCGTCGACCAGGCCGGTGAACGTCGCCTTCGCATCGGCGATCTGGAGGTTGTACCGGTCGTCGAGGGTGAGCAGCGCCATGGCGCGGTAGTGGCTCTGGCCGGTGATTGAATACAGCGCCTGCTGGGCTCGCGCGGACTTCTCCCGCAGCCCATCCAGCTCCTGCATCCGGGCGTCCATGCGGTTGATGACCACCAGGCTCAGGATCGCCATCCCGACCAGCAGCAGCGCCCCGGCAAGGAAGCCGAACAGCAGCTTGCGGTGGACGCTGGCATCGATGCGCGCGACGAAGTCGACGGCCGGGCGCAGCCAGCGCGTGAAGCGGGGCAGCTGGGGCTCGGGAACGGTGCGCATCGGCAGTGGCATATCGGGTGCGAGGGCGGCAACGTAGCACCCGGCACAGCGGCTGCCATTGGACATTCGGCCGATATGGGTTATCCCGGCGCCGCTCGGCGCGCGCGGCGGGTCAGCGCCGTCGCGCGAGCCGGCGCACCAGGCCGATGACCACAGCGGCCCCGGCCGCGAGCAGCCCGCCGACGACAGCGGCCTGAATCGGGTAGAACGGCACGCGGCGCGCGGCCGGCGGACGGTCGCCCTGCGGCACGTTCGGCAGGCGACGGATGCGCCACAGCGCTCCTGTCCCCTGCTTCATCCGGATGCCGCCCTTCTCCGGCGCGATCTTGATCTCGCCGAAGTCGACGACGTACAGGGCACCATCAGGGCCAAAGGCGCAATGGCTCGGCCGCTCGAACCCGCCGTGGAACAGCTTGGACGCCGGCCCCTGGACGCGGTTCACGGCGAAGTCGGACACCATGCCGGATGCCGGGTCGACCCGCACCACCTTGAAGCCCGCCGGGACGACCTGGCGCGGCGTCGTGACCGGTGCCAGGTCGCCGAACAGAGCCACGAACGCCTGGCCCTCGAAGCCGAACGACGTGCCGCGGTCGAAGTCGAAGCCGTTGGCGCCGGCATGCGTCTCGAAGCTCGCCACCGGCGGCGGCGGAGACGGCTCGGGGAACTCGGCGAGCACCGGCTCGCGCCCGGTTCCGCCGTCGCCCCAGCGGGGGTCGTCAAGGCGGATTCCGGAGGCGAAGTCGGGCCACCCATACCAGGCGCCCTCCTCGATCTCGTAGAAATCGTCGAGATCCCCGATGATCCAGCGCGCGCCGCGCTCGTCCGATCCGTGCTCGGTGACGAAGGGCCGTCCGCGGACATCGAAGGCAATGCCGTACGGGTTGCGCAGCCCCCACGCCACGACGCGCAGGTCGCCACCGTCGACGTTGGCGCTGAGGACAGCACCCGTGGCGCGCTCGCTCCCCTGGACCCGCTGGCCGGGCTCCGTCTCGGTGCCGAACGCGGCATATGCACCGGAACGAACGCTGGTGAGCGGGTTTCCCAGCACGTTGGGGATGTCGTAGTTGCGACCTGCCAGGGTGATATCGGCACCCGGCACGTCGCACAGTTCACGGTCGGCGGCCAGCCACTCGTAGCCGAAGTTGTCGGCCCCCACGACGCCCATGTTGGTGACCGATCCCTGACCCCAGTACAGCCGTCCGTCCGGGCCGATGACCGGATGGTTGGTCTGGTGGTCGCCGCCGCCGGGAAGGCCGGTGACGACATCGGTCGCGTCGCCGGTGGCGGGATCGACGCGGAGGATGGCATCGGTGCTGGCCACGAACAGCGCGCCGTCGTGGAACACCGCACCGGTGGCTGCACCGGTGGCAGATGGCGCCCGCAGCTCAACCACCAGATCTCGCGCTCCGGTCGCCGGGTCGACGCGGAAGATGCGCGGTGGCGTGTCGCTCTTGTGCCCGCTCTCGGTGATGTACGCCATCCCCGCATCGTCGAAGCAGGCGTGGACCGGCGCCGTGAAGCCGCCCGCCACGAGCTCGGCGACATAGCCGGAGGGCAGGAGGATGTCCTCGGGTCGGTAGCGACGCTCACCGCGACGCGTGATGTGGAGGCGGCGGACCAAAGGCTGCAGGGGCGCGTAGATGACCGACAGCAGGGTCGGCACGTCCAGCCGGATGCGGCGCAGCATCAGCCCGTGACCTCGGCCGGCCGGAGATCCGTGGCGGCGCCCGCCGTACCGGCGTCACGCCAGGCGAGGATCCCGCCGGCAACGGCGCTGGCCGAGGCGAGCCCGAAGGCGACCGCAAAGCCCCAATGGTCGATGACGATCCCGAATGCTCCGGCAAGGGCAACGGCCCCCGCGGTGGCCAGGTTGGCGACGCCCAGCTGCCATCCGACCTGGCCGGTGGTGGTCCGGTCGGCGAGCGCGGCCCAGTTTCCGGCGCTGAACGCCGCCGAGCCGACGGCGATCAGCAGGCCGAGCACGCCGAGCATCGCCAGCGAATCGGCGAGGGGCATGAGGCCCATGCCGGCGCCGGCGGCCAGGCCGCCGCCGAGCATGAGTCGCCGGCGCCCCAGGCGATCGGCAAGCCAGCCGGCCGGCAGCGCGGCAACCGCGCTGCCGAGCGCCAGGAGTGCCAGCAGCAACCCGGTGGCGGCGGCGGCCTCGTCGGCCCCCAGCCCCAATCGGTCTGCCACGAAGAACAGCATGAAGCGGCCCACGACGTACACGCCCAGAAGGAAGAGGAAGCGGCTCGCCATCAGCGCGGCGAGCCCGCCATCCACGGCTTGCTCCGCTTCAGCTCCGACCCGCGCGGGTGATCCGATCAGCCGCCTGGCTACCGCGAACGGCACGACCAGCAGCATGGCCAGCACCACGACCGCCGGGACGGCGCTCCCCGCCCCCAGGAAAGCGCCGAGCACGAGGAAGCCGACGAACGCGCCCCCGACGTCGAACACACCCTTGAGTCCGGCGCCGCGCCCGCGCTGCGCCGGCACGACGAGATCCGGGAGCAGTGGTTGATGTCCGGCCTGTGCCACGCTGACCCCGACGATGGCGACCACGGCGGCGGGCACGACGAGCCCGGGGATGAGCATGAGCCCGAGCCCGCCGACCGCCGTAGCCGCGCCGACCCAGACGATGGGCCAGCGCCCCACGGCGTCGCTCCAGCGACCGGCGAGTGGCTGGATCAGCGCCGCAAGCGCGATGGTCACGAGGGTGACCATGCCCAGGCCGGTCGCATCCCGCTCCCCCGCAGCGAGGAGCTGGTGCGGAAGCAGCAGCGCGGGAATGCCCTCGGCGACGACGCTGATGCCGACCCAGCCGAGGCTGACGGCGAGGAGGCGCCGGCGCACGGGCTCAGACGGGTCCGACGTCGGCGACGCCACCGGTGGCCAGCGAATGGGAGCACGGGTGGACCGGATGCCCGAGCAACCTTACCTTGCTCTCCATGCCCGGCCGGCGGAGCAAGAACAATGCCTTCGTCGCCACGTAACCAGGAGGAACCCAGTGGACTTCAGGCTCGAGCTCGTCGTGGTCCCCGTCTCGGATGTCGACCGCGCCAAGGCGTTCTACGCCGACCAGATGGGATTCACCGTCGACGTCGACCACCAGCCCAACGAGCAGTTCCGAGTCGTGCAGCTGACGCCGCCAGGCTCCGCGTGCTCCATCACCATCGGGATCGGGCTCACGCCCAGCAGTCCGGGCTCGTACCACGGCCTGCACCTGGTGGTGACCGATATCGAGGCTGCGCGCGCCCACCTCGTCGAGCGTGGGGTCGACGTCAGCGAACCGTTCCACTTCGGCCCCGAGGGACAGACGAACGGCGTCCATCCCGAACGTGCCGACTACGGGACCTTCATGTCGCTCGGCGACCCCGACGGCAACGGCTGGCTGGTGCAGGAGGTCCGGACGCCGAACCCTCGCGCCTGAGCTACCATCGGTCGCCATGCCACACGATTACACGCGGGTCACCGCCGACTCCGTCGCCGCCGAGACCGATCGCGCGCTGGCGCGGGCGGAGGAGCACATCCAGCGCGCCGTGAACAGCGCGGCTTCGCCGTCGTTCGCCGCGACCCTGGCGCCCATCGAGGCCGCCGCCGCCGAGGTCGCCGAGGGCTACGGCCGTGGCGCCTTCATGGCCCACGTGCACCCCGAGGCGGCCGTCCGCGATGCGGGCCGCGCCGCCGAAGAGCGCATCAGCAAGTGGCGGGTGGCACTCGCCTTTCGTGACGACCTCCACACGGCGGTCCGGGCCTTTGCCGACACGGCCGATGCGGCGCGGCTGGAGGGCGAGGAACGCCGGCTGCTGGACCACTGGCTGCGCGACTTCCGACGCGCGGGCCAGGAGCTCGAGCCGGAGCAGCGTCGTGAGCTGGAAGGCCTGCGCGAGCGGCTGGTGGAGCTGGAGGTGGCTTACCAGCGCAACATCAGCGAGTACGACGACGGCATCGAGGTGACCCGCGAGCAGCTTGCCGGGCTTCCCGACTCGTATGTCGAGCGCCTGCGTCCCGGTGCCGCCGACGGTACGTACCGCGTCTCGCTCGATTACCCGGAGATCACGCCGTTCATGGAAAGCGCGCACGACCGCTCGTTGCGCGAGGCCCTCTTCCGCAAGAACTGGAACACGGCGGTGGAGCAGAACCGTCCGCTGCTCGAGGAGGCGCTCGACGTGCGACGGCGCATCGCCGCCATCCTGGGCATGCCCACCTGGGCGCACTTCGCGATGGAGCCCAAGATGGCGCAGGATCCGTCCCGTGTCGAGACGTTCTACGACGGACTCATCCCCGCCCTCCGGGACGCGGCAACGGCCGAGGCGGC
>JAICQM010000236.1 GCA_025937875.1 Chloroflexota bacterium | reverse complement strand
CCATCCCGAACACGGAAGTTAAGCTCTTCAGCGCCGAAGATACTCGGGGGGCAACTCCCTGGGAAAATAGGTCGTCGCCGGGATTCTTTCATCTTGAAGCGTCGCTCCGGCCATGCCGGGCGGCGCTTCGTGATAGCCGGGATCTTCGATCCCACCCGACGTGGGCGGCGTATGCTCGGCACCGATGGATCGCGTCTGCCCGTTCCTCGCGCTCGACGACGGCCGCACCGCCTGTGACGGCTTCGACGCCGACCACCGCTGTCACGCGGTCGCTCCACCGGCACCGCTCGGCCGGCCGCAGCAGCTGCAGGTGTGTTTGACGGAGGCCCACGCGGCGTGCGAGCGGTATCGCAGCGGGCCGGCATGGGCGCGCCGCGGTGCTCCTGCCACGTGGGTCCGAACGCGGATGATCATCGAGCCTCGGACCGGTCTGGCCGCCGCAGCGGCCCGCGGGCGAGCGGGGTCGCGACAGCTCGCTGCCGGCATCGGGGTGCTGGCGGTGCTGGGCGTATCGGCTGGCGCCGCGGCCGCAATCGGCGGCGCCGGTGCCCTGGCCGGACTCTCCGGGACCGAGACTCCAAGTCCCTCCGCGATTCCAACCCCCACCCCCACGCCATCGGTCGTGCCGGTGTCCGGCGCGCCCCCGACGCCGCTGCCGACCATTGCGCCCACGCCCACGCCCGTGCAGACGCCGGCACCCACGCCGACGCCGCTGGTGACGCCAACGCCCGCCCCGACCCCGGTCCCGGCGCGCATCTACGTCGTCCAGCAGGGCGATACGCTGTCGGCGATCGCGGCCACGTTCGGGGTCAGCGTCGAAGCGATCGTGCAGACCAACAGCCTGGCCAGCGCCGACGACATCGTGATCGGGCAGCGCCTGATCATCCCGTAGCGCGACCGTGGCGTCGCCGCGTCAGAACGGCGGCTGGCAGGTCCGGCAGAACGTGGTGGCCTCCGAGCCACCCAGCTGTCGCAGCTCCCGCCCGCACCGTGGGCACGGCTCCCCGCCGCGAAGGTGCACCTTGAGGAATTCGCGATGCTGCTCCTGGATGTCGGGAGGGACGAGCTCGCGCAGGCGCCCGACCGCGTCACCGAGGACGCTTCGCATGGCGGCGTAGAGGCGGTCGATATCGTCAGGCTCGAGCGTGCTGCGCTTGCGGAAGGGCGCCAGCCGCGCGGTCCACAGGATCTCGTCGCTGTAGGCGTTCCCGATGCCGGCCACGAATTTCGGGTTGCGCAGCAACGGCTTCAGCTCGCCGGGATGGCGTCGGATGCGCTGCCGGAAGGCGTCCAGGGTCAACGTCGGATCGTCCGCGTCGGGACCCATCTCGTTCCAGCCGGGAATCCGATCGAGCTCGTCGGGTGCGACGAGGTACAGCTTGCCCAGCATCTCGCGGTCGACATAGCGCAGCTCGCCTCCATCGGCGAAGCGCAGTCGCAGGCCGGTCCGGGCGCGGACCTTCGCCGAGCCGTCAGGGATCAGCCAGAAGCGGCCGGCCAGCATCGGATTGACCGCCAGCACCCGGATCTCGACGCTGTCACGCTCGAAGGGGAGCAGGATGAACTTGCCGCGCCGCCTGGCGGCTCCCAGCGTCAGGCCCTGCAGCTGCTCCAGCTCCGTCGGGGTCGCACGCACAAGAATCGGCGTCGGCGCCGATGCGTCGCGCACGACTCGACCCGTCGCGCGGCGCCCCAGCTCCTCGGCCACGACCGTCAGATCGGGAAGCTCCGGCAAGGGTGGTACTCCATGGGGTGGGGTGCTATGCTTCGTCGGCTCTGAAGCTCACAATCGCATACCGCGCGCGTGTGCGCGTCGCGTCAGCATCGGCCAAGGAGGAGCGCCCGGATCATCACCGAAGCAGTTCTCGATCGCCAGCCAACGTGGACGCCCCCGCCGTGCGGAGGGCGTTTGTGCTGCCAGGAGACATCTTCGACAGGAGCGTACTAACACTTGACCGATGAGACCAAGCAGCCGGACGGAGAGCCGACCGCGGACGAGGCGCTGAGCAGCGCCACCACCGCGGTCGAGGAGGCCCCCGCCGAGACGGCCCCGCCAGCCGACGAGCCCACGACCGACGTCGTGACCGAGGCTCCCGCGCCCGAGGTTCCGGCTGAAGAGCCGGCCGCACAGACCGATGCAGTCGCCACCGCGGAAGAGCCGATGACCGATGCGGTCGTCGCCGAGGCACCCGTGGCCCCTGCGCTCGACGAGGCTGCCGCGCCCGACGAGGCTGCCGCGCCCGACGACGCTGTTGCGCCTGATCAGGCCGCCGACGATGCCTCGGTCGCGGCTCCCGCTGCCCAGGCGGAGCCGGTGAGCGAACCGACCACGATGGCCGAGCTGCTCGATGCGCAGGAGCACGAGGTCACGAGCCTCAAGCACGGCGACGTCGTCGAGGGCACGGTGGTGCGCATCGATCCGGACGAAATCCTCGTCGACT
>JAICQM010000009.1 GCA_025937875.1 Chloroflexota bacterium | reverse complement strand
CCGCGCGCGACGAGCGGCTCGGCCGCCGTGCCCAGCTGCTCGTCGAGCTCGTCGCGTATCGCATCGCCGGCATCGCCGACCCATGCCATGCCGGACCCCAGCGCCCCGGTCCAATCGCGCGGCACGTCGTAGGCGGCCACGACGTGGATCTGTGTGCCTTCCGGCCAGTTGAGGCCGGCCACCAGGTCGCGGGCCATGAGGGACGGCCCCGAGCCGTCGATCGCAAGCAGCACCTTCATCGGTTCACCTCCCTGTCCCATCCATCATGACGCTCGGGACCGTCTACGGCGACAGCCGACCGGCCCCGTCTCGCCCGGGCCGAAGGGCAGGTCCCCACCGACGGTCCTGCCATTGGTCGCGGTCGATGGTGACCAACGGCCCTGCGGCTCCGCCGTTGCCGTGGGTGACGATGGGCGTGACGGAGAGGTCAGTCATGAGCACCATTGCCACCACCGAACGATCGCACCGCGAAGGCCGCCTTCGCGTCGGAGCGCACCGCTGGGTGTCGATCCGACCGATCGAGGTGTCGGATGCCGGCGACCTCTCCGCCTTCTACGCCTCGCTCAGCCCAGCATCTCGGCACCGTCGCTTTTTGGGGGCCACGTCGGGCATCACCGACGAGCAGGCGGCCCGCTTCTCCTCCGTCGACCACGTGACCGCCGATGGCCTGGTTGCCATCCTGGCAGAGGCGGGCCGCGACGACGGGCGGTTCGTCGGCCACGTCTGCATCGAGCCGGACCCGGATGGGACCAGCGAGGTCGCCGTCGCGGTCGCCGATGAGCTGCAGGGCCAGGGGATCGGCCGCGAGCTGATGCGCCGTGCGGTCGACTCCGCCCGACGACGAGGCGTACGTGCGCTGACCGCGTCGTTGTTCACCGACAGCATCGGGATGCGGCGGCTCCTGGCGGGAGCCGGGCTGCCCGTGGTCCCCCGCGGTACTCGTGCCGGCGTCGTTGAGGTCGAGCTGCCCCTCGGCACGCCGGCGACCATCCCGAACCGGAAGGAGTGATCCACCATGCGAGTGATCCTTGGTGTCGACGGATCCGAGCCCTCGCTCGTGGCGCAACGACTGCTCGTTGGTGCCGCCTGGCCTCGCCCGCTGGAGGTGACGCTGGTGTCGGCCTACGAACGCCCCATGGACTGGAGCGGCACCGTCGCGCTCGCATTCCTGCCGTCCGACGAAGTGGCGTTGCGCGCCGAGATCACCGGGATCCTCGACGAGCTTGCGGAGCCGCTGCGCCGGGCCGGCTGCGCCATCGACGTCGTCGTCCGTGCCGGCCGCGCCGCGACCGTCCTGGCCGATGTCGCACGCGAACAGCGCGCTGACCTGCTCGTGGTCGGGAATCGTGGCCGTGGCCCGACGCGCGCGGCGCTGCTGGGGTCGGTCTCGGCGGCGCTGGTCGACCATGCACCCTGCCCGGTGCTCGTCGCACGACGCTCGGGAGTGCGGCGGATCCTGTTTGCCGTCGACGGCTCGGAGACCAGTGACCACGCGGCCGACATCCTGGTCCGCTGGCGCGTGTTCGCCGACGCTCACGTCGACGTGCTGCATGTCAGCACCGACGCCGGGACCGACCGCGTCGCCGCGCGGATGGCGACGCGCCTCGCCCTTGCCGGCTGGGCGACCCAGCCGATGGTGCGCACCGGTGACGCCGCCCGCGAGATCACCGCGACCGCGGCCGAGCTCGACGAGGACCTCATCGTGACCGGGTCGCGGGGACTCGGCGACCTGCAGCGCATGGTGTCCGGCAGCGTCGCGCACGACGTCCTCCTGCACACCGGGGCATCCGTCCTCGTCATGCGTGGCCAGGTCCACGCCGCGGCCAGGGAGCGCGAGCGCGCCACGTCGACTGCAGCATTCGCCTACTGAGACATCGAGGAGCACGACCATGAAGAGCATCGTCATCTACGCCACCCGCACGGGAAACACCGGCCGCGTGGCGGCGGCCATCGCCACCATCCTGTCCGCGTACGGCGACGTCGAGTTGAAGACCGCCGACCAGGTCGACGGCACGCTGCCCCCGGCTGACCTGGTGGTCGTCGGCAGCCCGACGGAGGGACATGGTGTCCACCCGGCACTCGCGTCGCTGCTTGACCGGCTCGGACCCGCCGGCTTCGCGGGGCGCGCGTTTGCCGCATTCGACACCCGCGTGGCGTGGCCCCACTGGCTCTCCGGCTCCGCTGCCTCGAAGATCCGCCAGCGTGCCGAGAAGGCGGGCGGCCGCCTCATCGGTCCGGAGCACAGCTGCATCGTCAGCATGAAGCCGGAGCTGGAGGCGGGCGAGATGGAGCGCGTCACCGCCTGGGCCCAGGACGTCGCGGGCACGATCGCCCGCGCGCCGGTCGCCGCCGCGGGCTGATCCGCGGCCACCGCTCGTCGACGCGCCGCCCGCACCGGGCGGCGCGTCATCGGTTCAACGGGCCATTCGGCCCTGTTCCGTCGTCGCTCGCGTGCGCTGGAATGGGAACGTCACTACGCAGCACCACAACGGAGCATCGATGCGCCGCACAGTCGCCTACGTCGCCGCCTTCACCGGCATGGCCACCCTCTTCCTGGTCACCATTCTCGTCACCGCACTGGTGCTCAACGCCATCACGCCGCGCGCCGCCGGGGTCGGCGAGGGATCGCCATCTGCGGCCCCATCGGCCGCCGGGCCTGTTGGCGAGATCACGATCACCGCCTTCGACCTGGGATTCGAGCCCACGATGGTGCACGTCGCCGAGCCGGGGCGATACACGGTGACCTTCGTGAACGACGGTGGGACCTTCCACGACGTCACCTTCGCGGATGGAACGGTCATCGGCGCCGACGGTCGGCAGAGCGCCAGTGGGGAGGTGGCCATCGGTCCCGACGGGATGTCGTTCATCTGCTCGGTGCCCGGCCACGCCGACGGTGGGATGCGGGGTGAGGTGATGGTCGATGGCGCCGCTGCGAGCGGTGACCCGCAGCCCACGCCGAGCGCGCGGACGGCCGAGGAGATGCGCGACATCGATGCGGCGGTGACCGCCCAGTTCCCCGCCGAGACCGCCGGGCGGGGCAACCAGGTCCTCGAGCCCGAGGTCCAGCCGGACGGGACGCTGCAGTGGGAGCTCACGGCATCGGTCGTCGAGTGGGAGACGGAGCCGGGCACGGTCGTGGAGGCATACGCCTACAACGAGATGGTCCCCGGGCCGCAGCTGCGCGCCGAGGTCGGCGACCGGATCCGGATCATCCTGCACAACGAGCTGCCGGAGCCGACCACCATCCACTCGCACGGCCTGTTCGTGCCACCCGACATGGATGGCGTGCCGGTGATCAGCCAGCCGGCGGTGATGCCCGGCGAGTCGTTCACCTACGAGTACACGCTGCGCAACGCCGGGTCGCACATGTACCACAGCCACTTCATGGCGGAGCACCAGGTACCGATGGGCCTGCTGGGCGCCTTCGTGGTGACCGATCCCGCCGCGCCCGACGTCGTTGCCACCGATGTCGACTACGCGATGATCCTCAACGACGGACCGCTCGGCTTCACGATCAATGGCAAGGGATTCCCGGCCACCGAGCCGCTCGTGCTGCAGCACGGACAGACGATCCGGATCCGCTACATGAACGAGGGGCTCCAGATCCATCCGATGCACCTGCACGGCATCCCGCAGCTCGTCGTCGCCAAGGACGGCTGGACGTTGCCCGATCCGCACTTCGAGGACACCGTCCTGGTGGCCCCCGGCGAGCGGATCGACGTGATCGTGGAGGCCACCGAAGTCGGCACCTGGGCATTCCACTGCCACGTGCTCACCCACGCCGAGGGACCCGATGGAATGTTCGGCATGGTCACCGCGCTGGTCGTGGGAGAGTAGGTCCGATGATCGATGCCGTCGCGGACGCCAACGAGGGGTTCGTTCGCCTCTCGGCCGCGGTGCCGCTGCACAGCGATCCGGATCGCGTGGCGGCGCTGATCGCGGAGGGCGCCGAGGCCTGGGACGGCGAGCCCGCCGTTGGTGCGCCCAGCGGATTGCGGCGGTACGGCATCGACCTGCGGCTGCGGGTCGGTGGCGAGCGAGGGGGACTGACCACCTTCCGCAAGGCGGCCTACGTGGACATCGGGGCGCCACGCCGGCGCGGGGATCGGTGGATCGCCGAGATCGGCTGGCGCGCCGCGACCGCGGCACCGCTGTTCCCGGTGTTCTCCGGCCGCCTGCTCATCGGTCCGGACGATCTCCGGGTTGAGGGACTCTACGCCCCGCCCGGCGGGATCGTCGGGCGCGTCGCGGACCGCATGCTGCTTCACGTGGCTGCCAACGGCACCGCTCAGTGGCTGCTGAGCGAGCTGGACAGAGCGGCCCTGGGTGCTGCGGGCTGAGCCTCAGCTCCCGGAGCGATCGCCGAGGTGGTGCTTGGCGACGAACGCCGCCGCCTGGGTCCGGCGCTGCAGGTTCAGCTTCGAGAGGATGCTGCTGACGTAGTTCTTCACGGTCTTGTCGGACAGGAAGATCTCGCCGGCGATCTCCTTGTTGGTCTTGCCCTCGGCGACCAGGAGCAGGATCTTGCGCTCCTGCGCGGTGAGGTCGGCCAGCTCGTCGTCGGCACCTCCCGCAGCCGCCGAGCGCACGCGCTGCAGCACCTTCTCGGTCACCGCCGGGTCGAGCAGCGAATCCCCGCGACCCACCGCCTCCAGCGCGGCGACGAGGTCGCGGCCGCGGACCTGCTTGAGCAGGTAGCCGGACGCGCCGGCGATGATCGCGGACAGCACCGCCTCCTCGTCGGGGTAGCTGGTCAGCATCACGACTCGCGTCGCCGGCAGCTCGGACCGGATCTCGCGGCAGGCCTCGATCCCTGAGCCGTCGGGGAGCCGCACGTCCATGACGACCAGGTCCGGCTCGAACCGGGTCGCGGCGGCGATCGCCTCGGCAACGGTGCCGGCCTGGGCGACGACCTGGAATCCCTCGCGACGATCGAGGAGCGCAACGAGGCCCTGGCGGACGATCTCGTGGTCGTCGACCACGAGAAGCCGCAGGGGCGTGACGGCGGCTGCATCGTTCATGGGTGATCTCCATCGGCCGCGCGGGTGCGCGGGAGCGTGACGATGATACGGGTGCCGTGCTCGGTCCCGCTCGCCACCTCGAAGGTGGCACCCAGCGCCCGGCTGCGGGCCTCCATGTTGCCGAGGCCATGGTGCCCGCGCTCGACCGCGGCCCGGGCGTCGAAGCCGCGACCGTCGTCCGCGATCTCCAGCCGCAGCCGGCCGTCGACGGCAGTCACCGCGATGCGAGCCCGGCTTGCGTTCGCATGGCGGGCGACGTTGCTGAGCGCTTCGCGCGTGATGGCCAACAGCTCGGCGAGGCGCTCGATGGGCAGCTCGTCGTCGATGCCGCCGGTCGCATCGACCGCGACGTCCACCGCCACGCCTCCGCTCCGCCGCAGCTCGGTCGCCAGCTGCTCCAGCCCGGCGCGCAGGCCGCCTCCGGCCTCCAGCAGCACGGGACGCAGGCCGAAGATGAAGTTGCGGATGTCGCGGATCACCGCGTGCAGGGCGTCGATGGCGTCGTCGACCCGTTGCCGAGCCTCGTCGGGCGCATCGGTCACCAGGTCGGGCACGTCGTCGAGCGCAAGCGTCTGCGCATAGATCGCCTGGATCACGCTGTCGTGCAGGTCGCGGCTGATCCGGTCCCGCTCGTCGATGACGGCGAGGCGACGCACCTGGTCGTGGAGCCGGGCATTCTCGATCGCGATGCCGGCGTGGAGCGCGAACATCTCGACCAGGCGCTCGTCGTCGGCGGTGAACTCGTCGGAGCCGAGCTTGTTGGTCAGGTAGAGGCGCCCCACGGGCTCGCCTCGCGAGAGGATCGGCATCCCGAGGAAGGCGTGCATCTCGGGGTGGTTGGCCGGGAACCCGTAGCTCTGCGGGTGGGTGGTGATGTCGGGGATCCGGTACGTCCGGTTCTCGCGAATGATGAGGCCCAGCAGGCCGAGCCCACGCGGCAGGTGCGGGATCCGCGCCCGGTCGGCGTCGCTGATGCCGCTGGTAATGAAGCGCTCGATGGCCCCGGAGGGGTCGACGATCCCGATGGCGGCGTACTCCGCGTCCACGAGCTCGCGCACCCGGTCGGCGATGAGCTGCAGGACCCGGTCGAGGTCGAGGACCCCGCCGATCCCGCGCACCGCCTGATCGAGCGCGGTGAGCTGCCGCGTCGTGCGTTCCACCCGCGCCCGGGCCCGCGCGGCGAGCACGACGAGCTCCAGGGCGTGCGCAAGGTTCGCTGCGCGGTCGGGCAGCCCGGCAATGGTCGCCGTGCCCAGGGGCTCGGCCTCGTCCGGGGCGTGCAGGGGCACGTGCTCGCCGCGGACGTCGGCGTCCACGACCAGCTCGAGGGTCGGGAGCGGCGGAGCCGTGACGCGGAGCGTGCCGAGATCGACCCCCACCCACCCGGCGAGCTCGGTGACCGCGTGGCGCACCGCCGCGACCCGCGAGGGGTCCGGCCGCAGTCGCCACTCCTCGACGGCGTCCAGCAGCGGTGGGAGTGGCAGTCGTGCCGGGGCGCGTTCGTCGGTCATGGCGCCCAAGGCTACACGGCCGGGTCGCATCCTCCGGCCGCTAGGGGCCATCTGTCCCGGACGGCACGTGACGTGCGGCACTGTGGCAGGGCACGCAGCGGCAACGATCCTGTGTGGCGTGGGGCCCAAGAGGCCGCCATTATTCGTGTCGTCATCTCGTGCCAGGGTGTATCAAACCGTGAACCTTCCCCGCCCCCTCGTCCTGTTCCTCGCCTTCTGTGGCGGCGGAGCGCTCTTCGCGATGCCGCTCCTGCTCGGAGCCCTCGCCCTCGGTGTCGGCTCTCCCGCGCCATCCGCGGGACCGTCCGGCAGCTTGGCGGCCTCGCCACAGGCCACGCCGGCGTCGCCGAGCGACGAGGTCGTCGGTGAACTCATGTTCCACGCCATCGACCTGGGCTTCGAGCCAGCCAGCGTCGAGGTCGAACAGCCGGGCCGCTACGCGGTCACGTTCGTGAACGACGGCGCCATCCTGCACGACATCACCTTCGCCGACGGCACGGTGCTGGAGGCAGAGCCCGGCGAGACGAACACGGGCGAGGTGGTGGTCCCGGCCGAGGGGCTCGGCTACATCTGCTCCATCCCCGGCCATGCCGATGGCGGCATGAAGGGCGCCATCACGGTCGCCGGCGCCAACCCCGATGAGGTGCCCCACGCGGGCGGTGGCTTCGTGCCGGGCGCCAACGCCTCCATCGAGCCTGACCCCGCGGCACCGGAATACACGCTGCACGATCCGGTGGCGCCTCCGGTCGCGGAGGGCACGGTCCACGACATCGAGCTCACCGTCACCGAGCGCGAGATGACGGTCGCGCCGGGCATCGTCCAGACCGTCTGGACGTTCGGCGACACGGTCCCGGGGCCGGTCCTGCGGGTCACCGTCGGGGACACGGTCCGCGTGACACTCGTCAATCCCGAGACCAACAAGCTTCCGCACTCGATCGACTTCCACGCCTCGCTCGTGGCCTGGAACGACGAGATGCGTTCCATCAATCCCGGCGAGGAGCTGGTCTACGAGTTCGAGGCCAAGTACGCCGGCGTGTTCATGTACCACTGCGGCACCACGCCGACGCTGCACCACATCGCGAGCGGCATGTTCGGCATGATCATCGTTGAGCCCGAGGGTGGCCTGGCGCCGGTCGACCACGAGTTCGCGTTGGTCCAGAACGAGTGGTACATGGTCGAGCAGGCCGGCTTCATCAGCCTTGCCGAGGCCTCGGCCGCGGCCCCGGCCCCTGACGCGGTGGTCTGGAACGGCGTCGCCAACCAGTACGCCGACCACCCGATCGAGGTCCCGGTCGGCGAGAACGTCCGCGTCTTCATCCTCAACGCCGGACCCAGCGTCGACAGCTCGTTCCACGTCGTGGGCACGATCTTCGACGAGGTGATCAAGGAAGGCGTCCACCTGCGACGCGGCAACGAGGGCAATTGGGGATCCCAGGCCGTCGACCTGTCGCCGGCCCAGGGCGCCATTGTCGAGATGCACTTCGACGAGGACGGCCTGTACCCGATCGTGACCCACGCCTTCAACTTCGTCGGCCGCGGCGCGCTCGGGCTGTTCAAGGCTGGCGACGGCGGGCCGGCTGCAACTGGCAGCCATTGATCCAGCTCGGACCGATGCCTGCGGAGCGGCCAGCGGCCGCTCCGCAGGTGCAGCCTCGTCTCACCGAGCGCCACGTCCTCGCGCTCGGCCTCGCCGCGGCGGGCGCCTTCGTCATCGCCGCGGGTGTCGCCGGCATCCTCCTGCTCGCCTCCGGCGGAAGCCCGTGGGCGGCGATCCACCTGGCCCTCGCAGGCGCGGCGGTGACGGCCATCGGCGCCTTCATGCCGCATTTCGCGGTGACCCTGGCCGGCACGCGTCCGGCGTCCGGCCCTCAGCGTCTGGCTTCGCTGATCATGCTCGCCGGCGGCGCCAGCGCGGTGGTGATCGGGATGCTGGCGGGGCTGGGCTGGGTCGCCGCCTCCGGCTCGGCGATCGTGATCGGCGGCCTGGGGCTCGTGGCCGCGCACACCGTCGCTCCGCTGCGCGAGCCGCTGGCGCGGCGGCACCACGTCGTCTCCCTGGTCTACGGCGTGGCACTCCTGGAGATGGCCGCCGGCGTTGCTCTCGGCGGCGTGGTGGCCATCGGGCAGCGGGACGTCCTCGGCGCATGGGCCACGCTGCGCGGCGCGCACGCCTGGCTCACCCTGTTCGGCGCCGTCTCCCTCACCATCTTCGGCACGCTGGTGTACCTCGCGCCGACGGTCCTCGGGGCGCGCATCAAGGCCGGCCCGGGCCTCATGGTCGGGGCCCTCGGCATGCTCATCGGTCCGGCGGTCGTGGTCGTCGGGTTCGTCGTGGATGCCGCACCGGTCGTCATCGCGGGCATGGTGGCCACGCTGGCCGGCGCCGGCGGCCAGATCGCGTACGTGATCGACACCTACCGTCGGCGGGGGCCATTCACCAGCGAGCACGATTGGCGGCGGGTGGCCATCGGTCACCTCGTGGGCGGCACCGGCTGGTTCGCGCTGGCCGTCGTGGTCGCGGCCTACGAGACGCTGTCCGGCCGGCCGCTCGCGGGATGGTCGATGGGTGCCCTGGCGGTCCCGATGATCGCCGGCTGGATGCTCCAGGAGCTGGTCGGGTCGTGGACCCACCTGGCGCCATCGGTCACGCCGGGCGATGCGGCGCGTCACGCCCGGCAGCGTCGCATCCTGGCGTTCGCGTCGCGCTCTCGGCTGGTGGCGTGGAACGCGGGCATCGGCCTGGTGTGGATTGGCCTGGCATTCGGGGTCGACGCTGCCGTTCTCGTCGGAGCGCCGGTGCTGGGGCTGACGGCACTCCTGTCGGTGGGGTTGCTGACCCGGGCCCTGGCGACGCGCTGAGCTGCAGCGGGTCCCGAGCCGGGCCCCGGACGCGCCATGGCTCGGCTGCTGCGAACCACAGCCGCGGGTGACCGCGACGCGTCAGAGGGTGCCGACGAGTCCCATCGCGGTGACCAGGTCGACGCCGAGTGGCTCCAGCGCGCGCCGCATCGCCAGGTACGGCGAGTGGTCGGCGCCGAGGGTGGGGCCTTCGGGCGTATCGGCCGATGCCAGCCACCCGGCATCGAACCGCGCCAGGCGCACCACGCGGCGGACGCCGCCGACGGTCACGAAGCGGCGCTGGACCAGGAAGGTCGGCTCGGCCGACGGAGCGTCGTGCTCCAGCAGCGCGCTCATGGGTAGCGGCCCCGGATCTGCTGCGCCTCGGCCACGCGGCTGACCGCGATGGCATGCGCCGCGAGACGGGCGTCGATGCCCTTCGACTCGCGCAGCGCGGCGACCTCGTCGTAGGCGGTGAAGATCACGCGCTGCAATCGATCCGCGACCTCGTCGGCGGACCACGCGAAGCTCTGGAGGTTCTGGACCCACTCGAAGTAGCTGACGATCACGCCGCCGGAGTTGCAGAGGATGTCGGGCACGGTGACGACGCCCAGGTCGGCGAGGATCGGATCGGCGGGCGGGGTGACCGGCCCGTTGGCGCCCTCGGCGATGACCCTGGCCCGCACCTGGTGGGCGTTGGCCGACGTGATCTGGCCCTCGAGCGCGGCGAGCACCAGCAGGTCCACGTCCAGCGCCAGCAGCGTCTCGTTGTCGATCGGCTGGGTGCCCGGCGCGCCGGCGATGGAGCCGGTCTCCTTGAGGAATGCCTTCAACTGGGCCGGGTTGAGCCCGTCGGGGTTGGCCACACCGCCACCGATGTCGGTGATGGCGACGAGCCGACCGCCACGCTCGTGGATCAGCCGCGCTGCGGCCTCGCCCACGTTGCCGAAGCCCTGGACGGCCACCGTCGCGCCGTTGATGTCGATGCCGGCCTCTGCCAGCGCGCGCTCGGCGGTGAACATCACACCCATGCCGGTCGCATCGGCACGGCCCTCGGAGCCGCCGAGGCCGACCGGCTTGCCGGTCACGACCCCGGGCACCGTATAACCGGCGTGCATGCTCAGGGTGTCCATGATCCAGGCCATGGTCTGGGCGTTGGTGCCCACGTCGGGAGCCGGGATGTCGATCTCGGGACCGATGATCCCCTGCAGCTCGGTCGCGAAGCGCCGCGTCACCGCCTGCAGCTCGCGCGGCGACAGGGCGCGCGGGTCGACGGTCACACCGCCCTTGGCGCCGCCGAACGGCACGTTGACGAGGGCGCACTTCCAGGTCATCCACATCGCCAGCGCCCGCACTTCCTCGATATCGGTCGCCGGATGGAAGCGGATGCCGCCCTTGGCCGGGCCACGCGCCATGTTGTGCTGGACGCGGTAGCCGGTCAGGACCTCGACCCGGCCGTCGTCCATGGTGACCGGGAAGTTGACGGTCCACTCGCGCTTCGGAACGCGGAGGATGGCGCGTGACTCGTCGGAGAGGTGCAGGTGATCGGCCGCGCGGTCGAACTGCTCCAGGGCAGATTCGATGGCGTTGAGCGCCTTCGGGCGGCTCGTGGCGCGGGGGACGTCGATGGTTGTCATGAGTGAAGGACAGAGCGCTCCTGCGCATGCTTGCATGGCGTGGCCGGGCTCGGACGACCCGGCCACTGCCCGATCCTGACCGTGGCCGGTGACGAACCGCCTTGCCAACCATGAACGCAGCGTGAACGGCGCTATCCTGCGGTCCATGTCCCGCACGCCTGCCGTCGACGATCTCCTGGCGGTACCGATGGTGGCCCTGCTCGACGTCCCCCTGGACGCCGCCGAGGCGGCGGCCGCGCTGAGCGGCGAAGGGCTGGTGCTGTCTGCCCAGCGTGCCGGGGATCTCCTCGCCCATGCGGCGCGGCTCGGGCTGGCCCGCATCGCCGGCTACACCGACGGCGAGGCACGCTACGTCGCCACCTCCCTGGGCCAACGCGCCGCGGCCGGGCTGCTGGCGGCCGACCCCGACGTACGCGCCGGGCTGGAGGAGCTCGAGCGGCTGCGTACCGAGCTGCTGGCGACGGTCGGGCACGAGCTGCGCACCCCGCTCACCGCGATCCGCACCAGCGCCGGCCTCCTCCTCGACCCGGGGCTGGCCCCGACCGAGGCGCAGCGCCAGCAGCTGCTGGGCACGATCGGGCGCAGCGCGGACCGCATGCAGCGCCTGCTCGCCGAGCTGCTCGACCTCGCGCGGCTGCGCTCCGGGCGGATCGAGATGCAGCGCACCACGTTCGACGCTCGGGACCTGGCACGCGAGGTGGCCGCCGCGATTGCTCCGATGGCGGCGGCGCGCGACCAGCCGGTGCAGCTCGAGCTCCCCGACGAGGCCACACCGGTCACCGGTGATCGGCGACGGCTCGAGCAGGCGCTGCTGAACCTTGCCGCCAATGCCCAGAAGTTCTCGCCGTCGGCGGCCGAGGTGACGCTGCGCGTCGCGCGCGACGGCGACACGGTGACCTGGTCGGTCACCGATCGGGGGCCGGGCATCGCCCCCGAGGAACAGGCACGCCTGTTCGAGCGCTTCTTCGTCGGCTCGTCGGATCGCTCCGGCGCGGCGGGCGGCGCCGGCATCGGTCTGCCGACCGCGCTCGCCATCGCCCAGGCCCATGGCGGGACGATCGAGGTCGAGAGCACGGTGGGGGAGGGCAGCACGTTCCACCTGGTCGTGCCGGCATGAGGCTCCTGCTCGTCGACGACGACCCCGAGATCCGGGCATCGGTCAGGCTCGGCTTCGAACTCCAGTGGCGCGAGGTCGAGATCGCCGAGGCCGCGACCGGGACCGATGCGCTGCGCGCCGTCGAGGATGAGCGGCCGGACCTGGTGCTGTTGGACGTCGGCCTGCCCGATCTCGACGGCTACGCCGTGCTCCGCCAGATTCGGGCCTTCAGCGCCGTGCCGGTGATCATGCTCACGGCGCGCGACGAGCCGATCGATCGCGTGCGCGGACTGGAGGCGGGGGCCGACGACTACCTCGGCAAGCCATTCGACCACCTGGAGCTGATGGCGCGCGTGCGGGCCGTGCTGCGTCGCCTGGACCTCAAGGCGCCGACGCAGCGCGTCGCCGCCTACCGGCGCGGTGAGCTGGAGGTCGACAGCGAGGCGCGCGAGGCGCGGGTGGCCGGCGAACGGGTGGCCCTCACCGCCACCGAATGGCGGGTGCTGGAGGTGCTCGTCGGCCACGCCGGCTGGGTTGTGCCCCATGACCGCCTGGTCGCGCGGGTGTGGGGCCGGGACGAGCCGGGCGACCTCGACGCGCTGCGGGTCTTCGTGCGGCGGCTGCGGGCCAAGCTGGGCGACGATGCGGCAGCGCCGCGCTACATCGAGACGGTGCGCGGCCTGGGCTATCGGATGCTGTCGGGGGAGTAGCCGTCAGCACCGGGGGATGCCGGGAGGCGAATGGTGATGTCGGAGGGCAGCATCACCACCACCTCCCGGCGGTGCAATGGGAGCGGTTACGACGCCTCGGTCACCGTGACCGTGCCCTTCATGTTGTTGGCGTGGAACGAGCAGTCGTAGTGGTGCAGTCCGGCGCCGGTGAACGTGTATGACACGCTCTCCCCGGGCGCCACGACCATGACCTCGCCGCCGTCGTCGACCAGCCGGACCGAGTGGGTGAAGTTGTCGGAGTTGGTCCAGGTCACGGTCGTGCCGTCGGCGACGGTGATGTCGGCCGGGACGAACTTGTAGGAGGGCGGCATGTCGACCTGGTCGGTCGCCACCGGCTCCGTGGGGGTGGGCGCCGCGCACCCGACCAGGGCGACGGCGACCACGATCCCGAGCAGCGGGCGCATCAGCGCGCCTCGGCGGTCTGCAGGCGGGCGATGCCGAATCGCGACACGGCCACGAAGACCAGGATGAAGGCCACCAGGTCCAGGACCTCGCTGATGGTGTGGGCGAACAGGAACGTGGTCCAGTCGAGGTGGTAGGTCATGTAGCTGACCTCGGCGAGGGCGAACAGTGTGAAGCCCCACCCCAGGGTCGAGGCGCCGGCCCCGAAGCTGCGCGAGGCGAAGTAGGCGCCGATCGCGAACGCGGTCAGGTGGATGAGCAGGAAGACGGGTGCCGGGATCGAGCTGACGAAATCACCGATGGGCATGGCGAGAACCTCCGTGGGCCGCGCGATCGATCCGAGCGCGGGCTGAATGGCGGCGGGCGTCGTGGGCGACGCCGGCCAGGACGCAGGCCATGCCGACGAGCTCGACCAGGTGGGCGAGCCCTGCATCGGTTCCATGGCCTGCATGCGTGTTGGCAGAGGCCTCGGGGGCCAGCACGAGGTCGGTCGCGAACGCGAACGCCATCAGCGCCAGGCCCAGGTGGATCAGCCAGGACATCCGCTCGAGCTCATCGAGCGCGTCGCGGAATGCCTCTAACACGAACATAGACTAGGGATACACCCTGGCGGCCGGGAAGTCAACTCTTACGGTAGTAGACACTGGTGATAGACTTATCCACCTCATGGATCAGCTGAGCGCGATCGCGCTCCTCGACGAGCCGGCCCGTCGTCGTCTCTACGATTGGGTCGTCGACCAGGGCCGCCCGGTGGGCCGCGAGGAAGCCGCCGCCGCCGTCGGCGTGACCCGTGCCCTGGCGGCGTTCCACCTCGATCGTCTGGCAGATGCCGGACTGCTTGCCAGCGACTACCGGCGGCTCAACGATCGTCGCGGGCCCGGCGCAGGGCGTCCGGCCCGGGTGTACTGGCGGCCTGAGACGGAGTTCTCGGTTTCGCTGCCCGAGCGCCGCTACGGGCTCGCGGCCCACGTCCTCGCCGACGCCCTCGAGCGCCAGGGCGGCGGGACCGCCGTCGATGCCGCCCGCCAGGCCGGCCGCGAGCTTGGCCAGCAACTCGGTGAGGCGGCGCGTCGAGCGAGCCCGCGCCGCAAGTCCCGCGAGCGGCTGCGGACCGCCCTGGAGGATGGCGGCTACGAGCCGACGCCGGCCGATGACGGCCAGGTGATCCGCCTCCGCAACTGCCCGTTCCACAGCCTGGTCGACGAGCATCGGCCGCTGGTGTGCGGCATGAACCTGGCCGTGGCCGAAGGGCTGGTGGACGGGCTGGGGGAGGACAACCTCATCCCCGTTCTCGACAGCCAGCCAGGGTACTGCTGCGTGGCGTTCAAGCCTCGCTAGGCGAGGCCGTGGGCCGATGACCGACCGACCGGCTCCGCTCTTCGGGGTCTTCCTGACCCCACTCGCCGCCGAGCACGCGAGCGTAATCGCCCAGGTGCTGGCAGCCGAACGCACCGGCCTCGACCTGGTCGGCATCCAGGACCATCCGTATCAGCGCCGGTTCCTCGACACGTTCGTGCTCATCGCCGACCTGCTGGCCCGCACCGAGCGGGTGCGTATCTTCCCGGACGTGGCCAATTTGCCGCTGCGGGGCCCGGTCATGATCGCCAAGGCGGCGGCCAGCCTCGATGTCATGAGCGGGGGACGCTTCGAGCTCGGCATCGGGGCGGGCACGTTCTGGGATGCCGTGGCCGGGATGGGTGGCCCCCGCCGGCGCGCCGGCGAGTCGATCGATGCCCTCACCGAGGCGATGGGCATCATGCGCGCCGCCCTCGACGGCGAGCGCGTGGTCCGCGGCGATGGGCCGCACTACCCCGTCCCGGGCTATCCGCCCGGCCCGCCACCGGCGCACCGTGTCGAGCTGTGGGTCGGCGCCTATCGCCGCCGCGGGCTGGAGCTCATCGGTCGCCTGGGTGACGGATGGGTCCCGTCGCTGGCCTACATGGGGCCGGACAAGTTCCGCGCAGCGTCCGCCCGCCTCGACGAGGCGGCGACCCGGGCCGGCCGCGACCCGAGCCGCATCCGGCGCATCTACAACCTGGCCGGCGCCATCACCGATGGGCCGATCGGCGGCGGCCCGCTCATCGGTCCAGTCGACCTGTGGGTCGAGACCCTGAGCGCGTGGGCCCTGGAGCTCGGCGTCGACGCGTTCATCCTTGCGCCGTCCGACATGTCGACGCGAGATATCGAGCGCTTCGGCGTCGAGGTCGCTCCGGCCGTTCGCGAGAACGTGGCCCGCGAGCGCGTCACGGTCCGGGGCCCCCGGTGACCCTTCGCTTCGTTACCTACGCGATCCGGGTCACCGTTGCGCTCCAGGTGCCGGCGGGCGCCGCGACCTGGACCACCTCGCCCAGCCGCGTGCCCAGGATCGCGCTGCCGACCGGCGAGTCGGCGGCGACGAGCCCGGCACGTGGGTCGCCCGCACCCGGGCTGACGAGCTCATAGGTGTCCTCGTGTCCATCGTCGTCGCGCAGCGTGACGCGGCGCCCGATGACGGCCAGCGCCGGATCGTCCACGATCACTGCCTCGGCCAGCGCCGCGCGCAGGGCCGAAAGACGGCCGAACAGCTGCTGTCCGACCACGTTCGGGACGAACGCGGGGGCATCGGGCTCGCCGTCGAGATGGCCGGTCGTGTAGCCATTACCGGCCACCACGGCATCGGTGGCGCTGGCAACCTCGTCCTGCAGCGCCTGCCAGGCGCCACGTGTCATCGGCCAGCGCCCGCCACGCCACAACCCCTCTGCATACGCCAACGACGCCATTGCGAACACCTCACCATTCCCCGGGTATGAACGAGTGCGCCGCCCGGATGGACGGCGCACGCCGAGGTCAGGATCGGTGGTGTCCGTGACGAACCCGGCTGCCGAACGTGAACGCCACGTGAACGGCGCCGCTCAGGCTGCCTGGTAGGCGCGCCCCGCGTCGGCCCCTTCCGGATTGCCGGACAAGAACCAGCGCCGGAGACCCGGGGAGACGTTCTCGCCCACGGTTCGATCCAGGCCCAGGTAGTTGCCGGCGCCGATGTAGCCCAGGAAGGCCGTGACCAGCGCGTACGTCAGGTGCTGGTTCACGATCCCGAATGCGAAGTCCCACGCCGCGAGGAAGAAGAACAGCATCATCAGCGTCCCCATGGCGGCGCTGAAGCGGGTCAGCAGGCCCAGGATCAAGCCCACGCCGATGCCGATCTGGCCCCACGGGACGAGGAAGTTGATGATCGACATGGCGGCGTCGTTGCCGGCAATCCCGACCCAGATCCCCTGCGTCGGGTTGAAGACGGTCCCCTCCGCCACCTCACCGCTGACGAACGGCCAGCCAAGGCTGCCGCCGGTCCCGAACTGGAGAAACCCCGCGGCCGACCAGCCCTCCGGCCCGGCACCCAGCACCTTCTCGAGGCCCGCCCACAGGAAGATCACCCCCACCGCGATCCGCAGGACCGCCACCCCCACCTGGTGTGCCCGATCCACGACATGCATTGGTCTGCGCTCCGTATCGCGCGCCCGCCCGGTGCGAGCGTGCTGGCGTCAGCCTACCCCGCACCGCCACGCTCGCGACGAGCCGATTGGGCGCCCGGTGACGGGCCATCTGGCATGACCCGGTTCCTGCCGCGGGTTGGCAGGAATCGGGCGCATGCTGGCGAGCCGATAGACTGACCGATACCGTGCCTCGCCGACCCACCGCCGACCCACTCGCACCATTCTCGACCACGACGCGCGCCTGGTTCGGCGACGCCTTCGAGGCGCCGACCGATGCCCAGGCCGGTGGGTGGGCGGCGATCAGTGCCGGGCACCACACGCTCATCCATGCCCCGACCGGCAGCGGCAAGACGCTGGCCGCGTTCCTGTGGTGCATCGATCGCCTGCTGGTCGAGCCGCGCAGCGATGCGCGGCACACGCGCGTCCTGTACATCAGCCCTCTCAAGGCGCTGACCTACGATGTCGAGCGCAACCTCCGTGCCCCGCTGGCAGGCATCCGGCGCGTCGCCGAGCGTGCGGGCCTGGAGCTTCCCGAGGTGACCATCGCGTCCCGCACCGGCGACACCCCCGCGGACGCGCGGCGGCAGCTGGCGCGCACGCCGCCCGACATCCTGGTCACGACCCCGGAGAGCCTGTACCTGCTGCTCACCAGCGCGGCGCGCGAGATCCTGCGCGGCGTCGAACACGTCATCGTCGACGAGGTGCACGCGGTGGCAGCCACGAAGCGTGGCGCGCACCTGGCGCTGAGCCTGGAACGCCTGGACGCCCTCGTCACCGGCGAGCCGGGGGCACTGACCGGGCGCCACGCGCCCCAGCGCATCGGCCTGTCGGCGACCCAGCGGCCGCTGGAGCGCATTGCGGGCTTCCTCGGCGGCGCGGGGCGCGAGGTGCGGGTCGTGGATGCCGGCAGCCGCAAACAGCTCGAGATCGAGGTGGTCGTGCCGGTCGACGACATGGCGCGCATGGGCGAGGAGCTCGATGTCGACCAGGCGCCCGGCGGACCGGCCGCCGCACCGGACGGCCGCCGCAGCATCTGGCCGTCGATCCATCCGCGGCTGCTGGAGCTGATCCGGGCGCATCGGTCAACGCTCATCTTCGTGAACTCGCGGCGCCTGGCCGAGCGGCTCGCCGCCCGCCTCAACGAGCTCGCCGGTGAGGAGCTGGTCCGGGCGCACCATGGCAGCATCGCACGCGAGCAACGGCTCCAGATCGAGGAGGAGCTGAAGGCCGGCCGCCTCCCGGCCCTCGTTGCCACGTCGAGCCTCGAGCTGGGGATCGACATGGGGGCGATCGACCTGGTGGTGCAGGTGGAGGCGCCGCCATCGGTGGCGTCGGGGCTGCAGCGCATCGGTCGCGCCGGGCACCAGGTGGGGGAGCCGTCGCGCGGCAAGATCTTCCCGAAGTACCGCGGCGACCTGCTCGAGGCGGCGGTGGTGGTGCCGCGCATGGAGGCCGGCCAGATCGAGGAGACGCGGATCCCGCGCAGCCCGCTCGACGTGCTGGCGCAGCAGATCGTCGCCATCTGCTCGCAGGAGGCCTGGAGCGTCGATGCCCTCCACGCCATGGTGACCCGAGCGGAGAACTTCAGGGAGCTCTCTCGCGAGCAGCTCGAGGGCGTGCTCGACATGCTCGCCGGCCGCTATCCATCCGACGAGTTCGCCGAGCTCAAGCCGCGCATCGTGTGGGACCGCGCGGCCGGGACCGTCCAGAGCCGCAACGACGCCCGCGTGGTGGCGGTCACCTCCGGCGGCACCATCCCGGACCGCGGCCTCTTCGGCGTGTTCCTGCCCGATGGCGACGGCAAGGGCGGTCGCCGCGTGGGCGAGTTGGACGAGGAGATGGTCTACGAGTCGCGGGTGGGGGAGGTATTCCTGCTGGGCGCCAGCTCGTGGCGCATCGAGGAGATCCGGCACGACCGGGTGGTGGTGACGCCGGCACCGGGCCAGCCGGGCAAGATGCCGTTCTGGAAGGGCGACATGGTGGGGCGGCCGATCGAGCTCGGCCGGGCCATCGGCGCCGCAGTGCGGGAGCTGGATGCGATGGAGCCCGCCGCGGCCGAGACGCGCCTGCGAGCCGCCCACCGCCTCGACGACCTGGCGGCCCGCAACCTGGTCCAGTACCTCGGCGACCAGCATGAGGCGACCGGCGTGCTGCCCACCGACCGGACGTTGGTCCTGGAGCGCTTCCGCGATGAGCTCGGCGATTGGCGCGTGTGCCTGCTCACCCCGTTCGGCGGCCGGGTCCACGCCCCATGGGCGATGGCGATCGAGGCTCGGCTGGCCGAGGGCGGCCTCGATGCGCAGGTCATCTGGACCGATGACGGGATCGCGGTGCGGCTCCCGGAGGCCGACGCCACTCCGCCCGAGGAGCTGTTCATCCTCGACCCTGACCGGGTGGAGGAGATCGTCACCGATGCGCTGGGGTCGACCGCCCTGTTCGCGTCTCGCTTCCGCGAGAACGCGGCCCGCGCACTGTTGCTTCCGCGGCGGCGTCCCGGCCAGCGCACCCCGCTGTGGATGCAGCGCCAGAAGTCCGCCGACCTGCTGTCGGTCGCCAGTCGCTACGGCTCGTTCCCCATCATCCTCGAGACGTATCGCGAGGTGCTGCGCGACGTCTTCGACCTGCCGGCGCTGCGCGAGGTGCTGGCCGGGATACGGGCGCGTCAGCTGCGCGTCGTCAGCGTCGAGACGCGCGCCGCGTCGCCGTTCGCCCAGGGCCTCGTCTTCGACTACGTGGCCTCCTACCTGTACGAGGGCGACGCACCGCTCGCCGAGCGCCGCGCGCAGGCACTGTCGCTCGACCGCGCGCTGCTCGCCGAGCTGCTCGGCACCGATGAGCTGCGCGAGCTGCTGGACCCCGAGGCCGTCGAGTCGCTCGAGCTCGAGCTGCAGGCATTGGCCGAGGGGCGGCAGGCGAAGACCATCGACGGCGTGCACGACCTGCTGCGCCGGGTGGGTGACCTGCGGACCGAGGAGGTCGCCGCGCGGAGCACGCTCGACGCGGCAGACGCGCTCGAGGCGCTGCGGAGCTCGCGGCGAGCGGTGCCGATGCGCATTGCCGGCGAGGAGCGCTGGGTGGCGATCGAGGACGTGGCCCGCTACCGCGACGCGCTGGGCGCGAGCCCCCCGCGTGGCATCGCCGAAACGTGGCTGGCGACTGCCGACGCGCCGCTGAATGGCCTCCTGCTGCGCTGGGCGCGAAGCCACGCCCCATTCACCGCCGCCGCTCCCGCGGGCCGGTGGGCGCTGGGTGCCAGTGCCGTGGGCGAGGCGCTCCGGGAGCTGGTCGCCGCCGGTCGCCTCATCGAGGGCGCCTTCCGTCCCGGCGCAACCGAGCACGAGTTCGCCGACCCGGACGTCGTCCGTGCCCTCCGCCGCCGGTCGCTTGCCCGGCTGCGGCGCGAGATCGAGCCGGTGCCGGCCGAAGCCCTGGGCCGCTTCCTGCCGGCCTGGCACGGCATCGGTTCGACGGCGGGCGGCCTGGACCGCCTGCTGGAGGCGGTGACGCAGCTCGAGGGGGCGCCGCTGCCGGCCAGCATTCTGGAGCGCGACGTGCTCCGCGCCCGCGTGCGCGACTACTCGCCGCGCCTGCTCGATGAGCTGGGCGCGGCGGGCGAGGTGGTGTGGGTCGGGCGCGGCAGCCTCAACCGCGACGACGGGCGCATCGCCCTCTATCGCCGCGACCGCGCCGAGCTGCTGGCCTCGACCGGTGCCTTCGAGGGGCAGGAGCGTCCCGATGGCGAGCTGCACGAGGCGATCCGGACCCACCTCACCCGCCGCGGGGCCTCGTTCTACCCGGCGCTGCGCGGCGCCGTCACGCACGCTCGCAGCGACGATGAGCTGCTCGACGCGCTCTGGGACCTCGTGTGGGCCGGCGAGGTCACCAACGACACGTTCGCGCCGCTCCGCGCCCTGAGCCTGCCGCGCTCGCGATCGAAGGCGCGCACGCCGCGCCCGGGGCGGCTGCTGGCGATGGGTCCGCCCCGCGCCGCCGGGCGCTGGTCGCTCGTCGCCGACCTGGTCGGCGAGGCGCGAACGCCCACCGAGCGCGGGCACGCGGCCGCGGTTGCGCTGCTCGAGCGACATGGGGTCCTGACCCGTGAGGCGGTACTTGCCGAGGGGCTGGCCGGCGGGTTCGCATCGGTCTATCCCGTGCTGGTGGCGATGGAGGAGACCGGTCGTGCGCGGCGCGGCTACTTCGTGGACGGCCTGGGCGCCGCTCAGTTCGCGCTCCCCGGCGCCGTCGATCGCCTGCGGGCGGCACGTGACGTCACGAACGAGGAGGGACCGATGGTCCACGTCCTGGCGGCCGCCGATCCCGCCCAACCGTACGGTGCCGCCCTTCCCTGGCCGCGGCGCAGTGACGACGAGCGGCTCCCGCTCCAGCGCGCCGCCGGGGCGTACGTGGTGCTGCTCGACGGCCGGGCGGTGCTCTACCTGGAGCGCGGCGGGCGGTCGCTCCTGACGCTGCCCGCCGGCGACGATCCGGAGATGGCGGCGCGGGCCGTGTCGGCGTTGCCGGGTCTGCTGGCGCCGACTGGACCGCTGCGCGAGCTCGCGCTCGAGCGCGTGGACCGCCTGCCGCCGGCCGATTCGGCACTGTCCGATGCCCTGCGAGGGGTCGGCTTCCGGCCGTCGTATCGCGCCTGGACCCTGCGCGGCCGCTAGCGGGAAGCGGACACAACGAAACGTCCCGAAGGAACCACGAGAACCATTGATGCAATCTCTGGTTCCACGGATCCCTCCGGGACGAGATCCATGATGGGGCTCGTGCACGCCACCCGCAAGCCCCTTTCTCCACCAAATCGCACGGTCGGATCGGAGTTATCCACAGCGCGTCCACACCGGCTCAGGCCAGGGCGATCCGCTCCTTGTAGTCGGGGATCACCGCCTCGAGCCCCATGTCGCGAATGCGTTTGCCGAACGCCTCGGCCGCGTCCGGATCCCCGTGGACGATGAAGACGCGCTTCGGCCGCTCCGACGCCGAGCCGCCCGCGCCGAAGTTGCTCAGCCACGCCTCGAGCTCGTGCTGGTCGGCATGGGCGCTGAATCCGGAGATGGAGCGAACTCGGCACCGGACCGGAATCTCCTGGCCGTCGATGCGAGCCGTCTTGCCACCGTTCTGCAGGTGCCGCCCCAGCGTGCCCTCGCCCTGGTAGCCGATGAACAGCAGCGTGCACGTCGGCTCGGGGAGGAAGTCCTTGAGGTGATGCATGATGCGCCCGCCGGTGAGCATTCCCGACGAGGCGACGACCATGATCGGCCGGTTGGCATGCGGGATCGCCTTGGACTCCTCGACGGTATCGGTGAACTGCTGGCCCGGGTACCTGAGCGGCGACTCACCGGCGCGCAGGAGCTGGCTCGTCTCCTCGTCGTAGTCCTCAGGGTGGTCGTAGTAGACCTGCGTGGCCTTCGAGGCCATCGGTGAGTCGAGATACAGCGGCACCCGCGGGATCCGGCCGTCGCGGACGAGGTCGTCGAGGACCCACACCACCTCCTGGGTGCGCCCGATGGCGAACGCGGGCACCAGCATGACGCCCTTGTCGTCCGCGACCTCGTTGACCGCGGCCACCAGCTCGTCGATCGCCTCGTCGTGCGGCGCGTGCTCGCGGTTCCCGTAGGTCGACTCGATGACCACGTAGTCGGCATGGCTCAGCCGCGATGGATCGCGCAGGATCGGCGTGTCGTCACGGCCCAGGTCGCCGGAGAAGACGACCGTTCGTTCCTCGCCGCCGTCGACGAGGCGCAGCTCGATGATCGCCGAGCCGAGGATGTGCCCGGCGTCGTGGAAGATGGCGGTCATGCCATCGGTCACGTGCACCTCGTCGCCGTAGTCGACGCCGCGGAACTGCTCCATCGTCTGACTCACGTCGGCGTCGTCATAGAGGGCGGCCCGGGTCTGCGTCGACCCCTCCGGCGTGGCCGCGCGGAGCTTCTCCGGCACGTCCTGCGCGTCCTCGAGCGCGGCCTCCTCGCTGGCGCCGGCGGGACCCTCGGCGGCCGCCTCCTCGGGATGCTTGCGCCGCCAACGCTCGGCCGCCTCGACCTGCAGCTTGGCCGAGTCGCGCAGCACGATCTCCCCGATGTCCACCGTCCCGTGGGTGGCATGGATCGGCCCGCGGAACCCGAGACGCACCAGCTGCGGGACGCGGCCGCAATGGTCGAGGTGCGCGTGCGTCAACAGCAGGGCGTCGAGCGACTTCGGGTCGAACGCGTAGCGCAGCCGGTTGCGTGACACCTCCTCCGGTGACCCCTGGAACATGCCGCAATCGACCAGGACGCGACGTTCCCCGACGGTGACCAGGAACTGCGAGCCGGTGACGGTGCCGACCGCACCCAGGAATTGGATCTCGATGCTCATGGGGCCGATGATGGCGCAAGGTTGGTGCCGCGCGCGCCTATGATCGGTCCATGCCGTACCCGATCGAGCCTCCCATCGCGCCGATGCTTGCCAAGCCGACGCCGGCCATCCCGACCGACCCCGGCTGGATCTTCGAGCCGAAGTGGGACGGGTTCCGGGCGATCGTGTTCCGCGACGGGCCGGAGCTCCTCATCCAATCCCGCGACCTCAAGCCGCTCAACCGCTACTTTCCCGAGCTGGAGCCGCCGCTCCTGGCGCTGGGCGGCCCTGAGACGCGGTTCGTCCTCGACGGCGAGGTGGTCATCGCCACGGCCGAAGAAGGCCTCGACTTCGACTCGCTCCTGCTGCGCATCCATCCGGCCGCATCTCGCGTCCAGATGCTGGCCGAGGCCACACCGTCCTCGTACGTCGCCTTCGACTGTTTGGCCGATGGCGCCGAGGACCTGCGCGAGACGCCGTTCGCCGACCGTCGCGCCCGCCTCGAGCGCCTGCTGGCCGATGCGCCCGAGGCGGTGCGCATCACGCCCTCGACCAACGATCCCGCGACGGCCCAGCGCTGGTTCGACGTCTTCGAGGGTGCCGGGCTCGACGGCGTGATCGCGAAGCGCGCGACCGGCACCTACCTGCCGGGCAAGCGCGAGATGGCGAAGATCAAGCACGCCCGGACCGCCGACTGCGTCGTCGCCGGCTTCCGCTGGCACAAGAACGGCCCCGGCACGCTGGTCGGGTCGCTGCTGCTGGGCCTGTGGAACGACGAGGGCAAGCTGCAGCATGTCGGCGTCACGTCGTCATTCACCCAGGCCAAACGCGCCGAGCTGGTGGCGTTCCTCGAGCCCTATCGGTCCGATGCCATTACGAATCACCCATGGGGCGAGTGGGCCGAGTGGCAGGCGTCGGCGGGGGCCGACGGCCGCCGGCTCCCCGGCGCGACATCGCGCTGGAACCGCGGCAAGGACCTGTCATGGGAGCCGCTCCGGCCCGAGCTGGTGTGCGAGGTGGCCTTCGACCACCTCCAGGGCGACCGCTTCAGGCACGCGGCCACCTTCGTCCGCTGGCGCCCCGACAAGGCCGTTGCCGACTGCCGCTACGACCAGCTGGAGGAGACGCCGCCGGCGCTGCTGGCGGACCTGTTCGGCGGCCGCTAGGTCGTGGTTCGATCCTCGTGGGACGTGGCTCACAGCCACGATCTGCCCGACGGACTCAGCCCGCGAGACCAGTAGCCACCTTCAGGTCTCATCCTGGCCGATTGTCACACCCGTGGTGACCGTCGGTCACGTCGTGGCGGTCAGTCCCATCCCGTGGGAGGCGACCAGCAGGGCCGCCGCCATGTCCTGCTCCGCCGTCCGGCGGCGGTACACTCTTACCCTTCCACCGCCCATCCATCGCAGGAGGCCCGTCCGCTCGTGCCCGTCGCCACCGACCCCAATGCCCTCGTCAACGACCTCGCCGACCGATTCTGGGACGGCGTCCTGGAGCGCGACCCGATCTACGCCACGATCCTGGGCGACGATCGCTTCGACCACCGCCTGCCCGACGTGGGCGCAGCGGGGCGTGCCGCAGAGGCCGCCGCGTACCGCGAGGTCATCGCGGAGGCGGAGGCGATCCCGGCCGACGAGCTGGAGACCGAGCAGGTCATCACCCGCGACCTGCTGCTGACGGTGGCACGCAACAACCTGGAAGCCCTCGACGCGAAGCTCTACCAGCTGGCGGTGGACCACATCAGCGGCGTCCAGACCCTGCCGGTGATGGTGGCCCAGTACCAGGCTGCCGGGAGCGACGAGCAGCTCGACCGGCTGCTGACCCGTCTCGGGGCCTTCCCGGCCCTCATCGACCAGCACATCGAGACCCTGCGCGAGGGGCTCGCCGATGGACGGACCAGCGCCGCGGTTCCGGTGCGCCGCGCCATCGAGCAGATCGAGCGGATGCTCGAGAAGCCGGCCTCCGAGTCGCCGGTGGTCACGATGGCCCAGGTGTCCGACGACGCCGCGCGCCAGCGGGTTGGCGATGCCGTGGAACAGGCCATCGGCCCCGCCCTGCAGCGGCTGCGCGACTTCCTGGCCGATGAGTACGAGGCCAGCGCGCGTTCGGAGCCGGGCATCAGTGCCACGCCCGATGGCGATGCGGCGTATCGGCTCTGCATCCGCCTCCAGACCACCGTCGCGGCGACGGCCGACGAGGTCCACGAGTTCGGCCTCGCCGACCTGGCCACCATCGAGGCCGAGAAGGACGCCATCGCCCGGCGCCTGGGCCACGCCGACCGCATCGCGATGGCCGCTGCGCTCGAGACCGATCCGGCCAACCATACCGATGACCCGGCCCGGCTCATCGAGCTGGCGAAGGGCCAGACCGAGCGCGCCTATGCACTCGCGCCGCAGTACTTCGGCCGCCTCCCACGTGCCAACTGCGAGGTCATGGCCGTGGAGGCGTATCGCGAGCAGGAATCACCGCCCGCCTTCTACATGCCGCCGGCCCTCGACGGATCGCGCGCCGGCCAGTACTACCTCAACACCTACCAGCCGTCGGACCGGCAGCTCCACAAGATCGCCTCGATCACCTTCCACGAGGCGACGCCGGGACACCACTTCCAGATCGGCATCGAGCAGGACCTGACCGGGCTGCCCGCGTTCCGTCGCCTCGGAGCTCGTATGGCGGGCGTCGCGTACGTTGAGGGCTGGGGCCTCTACACCGAGCGCCTCGCCGACGAGATGGGCCTTTACCTCGACGAGGCGGAGCGATTCGGGATGCTCGACACGCAGGCGTTCCGCGCCGCGCGGCTGGTGGTCGACTCCGGGCTGCATGCCTTCGGCTGGGACCGGCAGCGGGCCATCGACTTCATGCACGAGCGCGGGGCCCTGGCACCGGTGGACGCCGCGATCGAGGTCGATCGGTACACCATCTGGCCCGGCCAGGCCCTCACCTACAAGATGGGGCAGCGCGAGATCGAGCGCGCGCGGGCCGAGGTATCGGAACGGATGGGCGACCGGTTCGACCTGCGCGCTTTCCACGACGAGGTGCTGGCCCACGGCACCTTGCCGCTGGCGACGCTGCGGCGCGAGATCCCCGGCTGGGTCGAGGCGGCCGTCGCCGCGGGTCGGTGAAGCAGCCGCTCCCGGTCGTCCTGGCCGGGCGCTTCGTGCGGCTGGAGCCGCTGGAGGAGCAGCACCGGGCGGACCTGGAGGCCGCCGCGGCGGAGGATCCCGACGCGCTGCGCTACGGGGCGCTGCAGCTCACGCTGATGGGCTGGGACTCGTGGTTCGGCGAGGCGGCCGCCGGCGTCGCTGACGGCCGCTACGTCGCGTGGGCCACCGTCGCGCTCGATACGGGCCGCGCGGTCGGCTCCACCCGGTTCGGCGACATCGACGTGCCCTCCGAGCGGGTGGAGATCGGCTGGACCTGGCTCGCCCCGTCGCGCTGGCGAACAGCCCTCAACACCGAGGCTAAGCTGCTCCAGCTGACCTACGCGTTCGAGGAGCTGGGGGCCGGACGCGTCGCCCTCAAGACCGACGGCCGCAACGCCCGCTCGCAGGCGGCCATCGAACGGCTCGGCGGCATGAAGGAGGGGACGCTGCGGCGGCACCTGCGAATGCCGGATGGCTTCATCCGCGACACGGTCTACTACTCGATCCTAGCCGACGAGTGGCCGCCGATCCGCGCGCGCCTGCGCGAGCGTCTCTACGGCGCCTCCGCCTGACCGATGAGCGGGCGCCATGCCGGAGCGGCGCCGGGCGTCAGGACGGTGGGAAGACCCCCATCGGCCGCCGCGACGGTCACGTCGCCGATCGACGCGTCGGTGAAGCGGACCCAGACGATCGCCGTCCCGTCGGGTGACCAGTCGGGCTCGGCACCGGGACCGAAACGGGCGACCACGCGGTAGGGCGCGTCGAACTGCGCCACGCTCACCTCGTTGGTCGACTCGGAGACGTTGGCGAAGACGATCCGCGTGCCGTCAGGTGAGAAGCGCACCGAGAACGCGTCACCGGGGCCGAGCGCCTCCTCCCCGGAGCCATCGGGCCGTATCCGGAACAGGTCGCTGGACTGCGAAGCCGGGTCGTACCGGCCGAACACGATCCAGCGGCCATCCGGTGACCAACGGGGTGCGTAGCCGACCGTCAATCGATGCACGCGCTCGCCGTCGTACCGGTACAGGACGTGGTCCTGCAGCGCCAGCTCGGCGTCCGGATCGTCGGCAGGGTAGCCGCTGAACGCGACCTGGATGCCGTCCGGTGCCCACGTCCCCGTGGTGCCGATAACCCCCATCGCCGCCGCCGTCATCGGCTCAGCGGGCCGGCTCCCGTCCGCCGGCGCCACCATGAGCCCCTTCGTGTCGCCTTCGCAGTCAGTTCCGCAGGCGGGGGGCGTGAAGAGCACGCGATCACCCGAAGGCGTGACGTTGGGGGCGCGTCCGTCGCCCAGCCAGGTCGCGCCGGTCCCGTCCGCGTCGACCCGGTAGATCGACGTATCCACGCATGTCGGCCCATCGGTGACGACGGCGTACCGGCCGTCGGCGGTCCACGATCCACTGCCGATCGGCCCGCAGGTCAGGACCAGTTGCAGCGCGGCGAGCGGCGTGTCGAGCAGGTCGCGCGCGTCGCCGCCGTCGGAGCTGACCAGGCGGAACGTGCCACCGTCGTCCGGCGCCGTGTACAGGATCTCCCCGTTGGTCACCGTGTCGAGCCACGGCGACGAGCCGTCCTTCGCCTCGGCGGCCACCCAGCCGCTCACCTCGCCGACCGAAACCTCGTACCACGGGTACCCGTCGGCCTCCACCGGCCCGGCGAGAACCCGCACGCGCTGGCCGGTATGCAGTCGCTCGACGGTGATGGTCGCCGGGTCGGCGGTGCCGGGCTCGGTGCGGACCACCAGCGGGACGTCGGTGTCCGGCTCGTTGACCACCGCGACGATGCGCCCCGGCTCCAGGGCTACCGTGTCCGGAGTGGCGGGATCCGACGCAGCGACGCTGCCGCTGGGCCCCTCGGTCGTGACGCCCACCGGCCCGGGTGACGCCATTGGCGCAGGGTTCAAGGCGATTCCGCTCGCGATGGCCGCGACGGCAAGCGTGGCCCCCACCGCCAGCACGCTCGCCGAGCCACGCCACGCCGAGCTCCGGCGAGCGAGCGTGGGCGAGGCGAGCACGGCCCGTGGCAGCTCGTCGGTGCGGCGATCGCGCAGGTCCATG
>JAICQM010000123.1 GCA_025937875.1 Chloroflexota bacterium | reverse complement strand
GCTGGCCGCCGATCGCGTGGGGACCGAGCGCGGAACGACGTTCCTGGGCCGCTCAGTGTTCGTCGACCCCGACGGGCAGCGCGTCGGGATCGCCTCCGATACCGACGAGGAGCTCCTGCTCGGCGAGGTGGACGTGGCCGCGGCACGCGCAACCCACGTGCGCCGCCGTCCCGGCGAGCACGAGTGGGACACCATCGCCGACCGGCGCCCGGGCCTCTACGCCCGCCTCGCCGAACCCGGCGTCGACCGCCTCCAGGCGCCGATCCCCGGCATCCTGACCGACGAGGAGTAGCTCCCGCCGACGGCCCGACCCGTGGTCGTTGCCACGCAGCCGTGGTACGGCTCGTATCGCCGCGATCGGAGCATTCCGTCACCACTGCGCCGTCGTACGGCTGGTAGGTGCCGTTTCGAGCGCCAATCGCTCGCAACGGCCGACGTCCACGCTCAGCCGCTGCCGCGAGAGGGCCTCGCAGCGCGCCCAACAGACGTACCACGGCTAGGCGGCAACGTTCGGCACTCAGCCCGGCTGCCGACCGCGTTCAGGCGTCGAGGTCGCGGACCGCGAGGTCGCGACCGGGGCGCATCTCCTTCTCGAGCTGGTCGTACTGCTCGGCCACCGACATGCCCACCGACTCGTACAGCCGCGTGGCGCCGGTGAGGGAGCCGGCGTCGACGCCCAGCCCGACCGTACGATGGCCGCGCTCCCAGAACACGCCGAAGCTGTGATGCAGCAGCGCGCTGGCCAGGCGACGGCGGCGCCAGGCGCGCCGGACCGACAGGCTGCCGACCCACCCCATCCCGGGAATGACGCTGCACAGCGAGGTGCCGGCGATCTGGTCGCCGTCCATGGCCAGGAACCACAGCGAGGGGTCGAAGTCGTCACGGTCGAAGCGACGGCGCCACACGTCGAAGTCCATCGGCAGGTGGCCCCAGTGATCGCTGAACGCCTCCTCGACGGCCTCGAACACGGCGCGCTCGTCGACCCCGGGGCGGAACGTGCGGACGGTCGCGCCATCGGGCCATTCGGGTGCCGGTGGCGGCTCGGTCATGGTGATCGTCATGCGGTAGAAGCGGCGGGACACGGCGTACCCGTGGCGGCGCGCGAAGGCGAGGCCCGGCTCCCAGTCACCCTTGGTCCACGACTGGGCCACGACCCGCGCGCCATCGGGCGCGATCGCCACCAGCTCCGCCGAGCGGGCCTCGAGGTTGCCCAGCAGGACGCTGCCGATCCCACGGCGCCGCCAATCCGGCACGACGTACAGCATCAGCCGGTGCTGGACCTGCCCGTGGACCAGGACGACTCCGGTGGCGATCATCCCCTCGTCGGACGTGACGACCCACCCGTCACGCTCGAGGTCCATGGCCGTCAGGTCCTCGACGATGTCGGCCAGCTCGACGTCCGCCTCGCCGAAGTCGGCGATGTCGGAGGCGTTGACGACGCCCAGGATGGCCTCGGCATCGGCCAGCGTGGGGCGGCGCAGCGTCAACCGGGGATCGGTGAGTTCAGGCATCAGATATTCCAGACCGATGGCGGCGCCGCCGGCGCCGCGGGATTACTCGGAGGCGGCCCACATGATGAGGCCGACCGTGATCACGCCGCCGACCAGGCCGAAGAAGGCGGCGGTGCCGTCGGGACCCTCGCCGAACTGCGTGGGCGCGATGGCGTTGATGACCGCCAGCCCGACTGACATGAACCCGAGCCACAGGACGGTGGCGATGCCGGCGATCATGGCCCGTCGGCCGCGGTCACGAATCATGGCCGCATCCTAGCAAACTCGCTCAGCCGGCCACGCCGGCGCCGGCCGCCACGCGGGCTCGCTCCGGCACACGGTGGAAGAGCGACGGGTCGGCGCGGCCCTCGAGGATGCGCAGCTTGGCGGCGGCGGCCAGGCCCAGCGTGACCTCCGCGCCCTCGCGGTCGAGCGGGCGCAAGGTCATGGTGCCGACGTGCTCCGCCACCTCGGTCACCGCGAAGATGCTGCCGGGCCGGACGTTGTTCTGCTGGAGGAACGTCAGCAGCCGCGCGTCCTCCTCGGCCTCCTCGGTGACGCGCAGGACGGTGATCTCCGTCCCCGGCGTCGCGTCGCTCATCCGCGACCCGGCGGGCCGGTCGGGGGTGACACCGTCGCGCGGGATCGGGTTGCCATGCGGGCAGGTGGGCGGCACACCGAGCAGCTCGTCGATGCGGTCGGTCACGCGCTCGCTCAGTGCGTGCTGGAGGTGGTGCGCCTCCTCGTCCGCCTCGGCCCAGCCGAGGCCGACGACCTCGGTCAGCAGCCACTCGCTGAGGGCATGGCGGCGGAACGTGCGCTCGGCGGCGGTGCGTCCGCCATCGGTGAGGTGGAGCTGACGCGAGGCCTCGTCCACCTTGAGCATGCCCTCCCGAACCAGGCGCGTGACCATCTCCGACACCGTCGCCGCACTGACGCCGAGCCGCTCCGCGAGGCGCGCGGCGATCACCGGCTGCCCCTCCCCGTGCATGTACCGGATCGTCATCAGGTACTCGGCGACGGTCTCGGTCGGCTCGCGCAACGGGGAGGTGGCCATGGACCGATTCTAGCCCCGGGCGGCGGCGCGCAGCTCCCTTCGCGCTCCCCCGTCGTCGACGACCACCCGCCCCACGCCCAGCACCCGCCAGCCATCTGTGCCGATGATGAGGCCGGTCCCGCCGTCGATCCCCAGCAGGTACGAACCCGGTGGCGCGCGCAGGGTGGCCAGCGCCGCGAAACGGCCGAACAGCTCGTCGAAATGGGGCATCACCATGGCGCCCGGCACGAGGCCGAAGCCGGCGCGCATCGTGGTCGTCAGCGCCAGGCCCGGGACGTGGCTTCCCATGATCATCGCGCCGGCGCTGCAGCCCGCGAGGACGCCGCCCCGCTCGAGCATGGTGAGGATGCCGCGCCACGTGCTCGTGTCGCGCAGGCTGTCGAGAAGGTGCGGCGGCTTCCCGCCGGAGAGATAGACGAGGTCGGCGGCCGCGAGCGTCGCCTCATGGCCGGCATCCGCGGCCGTCCGATGATCGACGATCGGCAGCGCGACGGCGTCCGCGCCGAGGGCCGTGAAATGGTCGATCCCCATCCGCATCCAGCGGCTCACGACGCGCTGGCCCTCGGTGCCGGCGGCGGTGGGCAGGCAGATGACGCGTGGCGTGCGCCCCTCGCGAGCGGCCGGGGTGAGGGTCAGCAGCTGCGCGTCGACCGGTCGCATGGCCGGCAGGTACTCGCCCGCCCCCACGAGGCAGATCTGTCCCGGGCCTACCTCGGACGCAACGCGGATCGGCAGCTCGAGAGCGTTGAGGCTGTCGGGGGCGTCGAATGCGGCCATGTGGGCCGCACTATGCCACCCTCACCGGGTCGGGCCAGGTTGAATTCACGGCGGCGGGAGATGCCTTTGATGTGCGGCCCAAGCGCACAGATCGTCCCCTGACGCCGATCCGCGTGCGCCCCGGCGCACGCAACTACGAAGCACGGCCTGATGTGGGCTCCATCTCTGCCTTGTTGTGCGCCCCGGCGCACACGGTGGCCGGAATCGACCCGTTTGGGCCCGAACCTCGTAGTTGCGTGCGCCCCGGCGCACATCTCCGTCACATTCCCTCCCGTTGTGCGCCCCGGCGCACACTGCGGCAGCCGCTAGTCCTCCCCGCGCCCGGATTGGTCGCGGATGGTGCCGACGACCGCCGCATCGGCGAGCGTGGTCACGTCCCCCAGGGCCCGCTGCTCGGCGATGTCGCGCAGCAGGCGGCGCATGATCTTGCCGGAGCGGGTCTTCGGCAGGTCGGGCGTGAACATGACCTGCTTGGGACGCGCGAACTTGCCGATCATCTCGGCCACGTGCTCGCGCAGACCGGCGCCCAGCTCATCCGACGGCTCGTGCCCCGAACGCAGGATGACGTAGCTGAAGATCGCCTGGCCGGTGAGCGGATCCGAGCGCCCCACCACCGCCGCCTCGGCAACCGCCGGATGCGAGACGAGCGCCGACTCGACCTCGGTGGTGCTGATGCGGTGGCCGGAGACGTTCATGACGTCGTCGACGCGGCCGAGCAGCCAGTAGTAGCCCTCCTCGTCGCGCTTGCACCCATCGCCGGGAAAGTACCGGCCGGGATATCGCGACCAATAGGTCTGCTGGTAGCGGTCCGGGTCGCCGTAGATGCCGCGCAGCATTGCCGGCCACGGCCGGTCGAGGGTGAGGTACCCGCCGCGGCCCAGCGCCATCGACGTGCCGGCCTCGTCCACCACGTCGGCCACGACGCCCGGGAACGGGAACGTGGCACTCCCCGGCTTCAAAGTGGTGATCCCGGGGAGCGGGGTGATCATGATCATGCCGGTCTCGGTCTGCCACCAGGTGTCGACGACCGGGCAGCGGCCGCCGCCGATCTCCTTCCAGTACCAGGCCCAGGCCTCGGGGTTGATCGGCTCCCCCACGCTGCCCAGCAGGCGCAGCGACGACAGGTCGTCGCCGGCGAACGCATCGGCGCCGTACTTCATGAGGGCCCGGATGGCGGTGGGGGCGGTGTACAGGATCGTGGCGCGGTACTTCGCCGCAACCTGGGCCCATCGGTCCTTCTCCGGGAAGTCGATGGCGCCCTCGTAGATGATGCCGGTGGTGCCGTTGGCGAGCGGCCCGTACACGATGTACGAGTGCCCGGTCACCCAGCCGATGTCCGCCATGCACCAGTACACATCGGTCTCCGGGTGGAGGTCGAAGATGTAGCGATGGGTGGCCGCCACGCCGGCCAGGTAGCCGGCCGTGGTGTGCATGATCCCCTTCGGCTTGGCGGTGGTGCCGGAGGTGTAGAGCAGGTACAGGAGATCCTCGGCATCCATGGGCTCGGGGTCGGCGCTGACCGGCTGGTCGGCGATGAGCTCGTGGTACCAGTGGTCGCGCGACGCGTCCCAGGCCACCTCGTCGCCGGTGCGCCTCACGACCACGCAGTGCTGGACCGATGTCGTGCGTCCGATCGCCTCGTCCGCCGCGCGCTTGAGGGCCACCGCGGCCCCCTTGCGATAGCCGCCATCGGCAGTGATGACCACGGTGCAGGCCGCGTCCTCGATGCGGTCGGCGAGCGCATCGGCGCTGAAGCCGCCGAAGACGACCGAATGCGGCGCGCCGATCCGGGCGCAGGCCAGCATGGCGACCGGCAGCTCGGGGATCATCGGCATGTAGATCGCGACGCGGTCGCCCTTCTTCACGCCGAGCGAGCGCAGGGCGTTGGTGAAGCGGCACACCTCCTCGAGCAGCTCGCGGTACGTGATCGTGCGGCTGTCGCCCGGCTCGCCCTCCCAGTAATAGGCGACCCGGTCACCGAGCCCGTTGGCGACGTGGCGATCGAGGCAGTTCGCGCTGACGTTGAGCTTGCCGCCCACGTACCACTGCGCGTACGGCGGGTCCCACGTGTAAAGCTCGGTCCACGGCTCCATCCAGTCGAGGCGGTTGCCCTCCGCGGTCCAGAAGTCGCGGAACCCGTCCTCGGTCGCGGTCCGCTCGTAGATCGCGGGGTCGGCGAGGAGCGCGTTGGCGACGAAATCCGCCGGCGGGGGGAAGGTGCGGTCCTCGCGGAGGAGGTTCTCGATCGCCTCGGGCACGCCGGACTGCTCGTCGCTCATGCGGATGCTGCTCCTTCGTTCACTTGCCGAACCTCGATTCTAGTGCGGCCGCCTCGGCTAGCATGATCCGGTGATGCGTGCGATGGCCGCGATCGGTGCGGCACTGGTGATGATCACGCTGGTCGTGCTGGTCGTCCAGGTCGCGGGGCTGCGGCGCGAAGCGGCAGATGCGCTGTCCGAGGCGCGTGCCGCGACCGCCGCGGCCGATGCCGCCGCCTCCGGCATCGACGAGCTGCGCACCGACATCCGGTCATTGATCGACGAGCTCGCGCGCATCCCGCGCCGCGGCATCGTTCCCACCGATTCGTCCGGGCTCATCCTGGAGCGCATGACCGAGATCCGCGACGAGATCGCCCAGCTCACCGATCGCGTGGACGCCATCTGCGAGAACGCGCCCGTATCGCTCTGTTGACCGCCTTCCTGGCCGCGGCCGCCATCGCGGCCG
>JAICQM010000277.1 GCA_025937875.1 Chloroflexota bacterium | reverse complement strand
CCGACCCGCTTCCGAAGCCGCAGGTCGTCGTCGTCCGTCGCCGCATCGGCGACGGACAGGATGCGCAGACCGATGCGACGCAGCACGCCCATGGGCGCATGGTACGGGCCGGCAGCGCTCGCTCTTGCGCGTGGGGAGTATCGTGCGGCCATGCCTACCGTCGTGGAAGCACTGAGCATCGTTGCCCTCGTGGCAGCGACCCTCGAGTACGCCATCCTGCTGCGGCACCGCGAGGAGCGGCGCGATGCCATCCGTTGGCAGGTCGAGCTCCGCGAGTCACTGGTGTCCATCGGCCGCTTCGAAGCCAGGCCGGTGCGTCGCTGGACCGACGACGGCGCTCGCTTCCGGGTGGAGCCCTAGCCGGCGGCCTCAGCCAACGCGCGAAGTCCTCGGCCGTCCCGCAGTTGGGCCGCAGGGGCGCCGCGTAGGATGCGCGCATGACCGGTTACACGCGCCAGCGATACCTGTCCCGGGCGGCGATTGGCATCGCGCTCGTCATCGGCGCGTGCGGCACGCCGGCCGTCGACTCCACGCCATCCGTCTCGGACGTCCAGGCGTCCGGTCAACCGACCGATGCCGTGTCGCCGTCCATGTCCGGGACACCGTCGCCATCGGTCGCGCCCGAAGGCCCGGTTGGGGTCGGGACGACCATCCAGGTCATGGTCGACACCCTGCGCGTGCGAGAGGCGCCCGGCACCGACGCGACCATCGTCGCCCGCCTGGCCCGGGACGTGACCGCGGTCGTCACCGCTGGCCCAATGGAGGCCGATGGGTACACCTGGTTCGAGGTCGAGACCTCCGCGGGTGCCGGCTGGGTGGCGGACGGCGACGGCCAGGAGGCATGGATCGTCGCCGCCCCGCCGCTCGAGGCTGCCGAGCTGGCATTCCGCTTCCGGGTGATGTGCGACGTCCAGCCACCGCTCGTCCCCCCGTTGCTGACGGTCACGACCGACCGAGAGGTCGTCATGGCATCCCAGCCGTCTGACGGTGGCTGGCGGACCGGACGGTTGACGCCCGCCGCCTTCGGGGACCTGATGGCCCTCCTCGACCATCCGGCACTGGCCGAGAGCGCCCGGTACGTCCCGGTCCGACGTCCGGAGGCGGGCGAGCCGCCCGGTCACGGACTCTGCGTGTTCGAGTTCACGTTCGGCCCACCGGAGGACCGCGTGCAGGTGACGTCGGTCAGCTGGTTCGGCGACGAGGAGGAGGCGATGTTCTACGAGCCCTCGCCGGAGCGCAAGGCCCTCGACGAGCTGGCGCAGCGCCTCCAGGAGCCGGGCCTCCTGACCGATGCCGCATGGGAATCGCCGCCAGGCACCTACGAGGCCGATGCCTTCCTCGCCTGGATCCAGACCGATGCCGGCCCGTCCCCGCCGGGGGTGCCGGCGGCGGACGACCTGGACGTCCTCGGGGACCTGTCCACGTTCGGCGTGCCCGCGAGCATCGGTCGCTGCGGATACCTCGACCGCGACGAGGTCGAGGCGCTGGCGGAGGCGTTCGCCGGGAGCGAAGCGCCGCTGGACCCGCTCGCGGTCAGCTACCTCACGGCCGCCGCCGAGCCCGGCCCGGCGTCGATCATCGT
>JAICQM010000122.1 GCA_025937875.1 Chloroflexota bacterium | reverse complement strand
TCTTCAACTTCGGGCGGCCGGCGATGCCGGTCGACACCCACGTGCACCGGGTCACGAGCCGTCTCGGCATGCTGCCGCCGCGCACGCCGCTCGACCGGGCGCACGACCTGCTGGAGGGCGTCCTGGCCGACGAGGAGATGTATCCGTTCCACGTCGAGACCATTCGCCACGGGCGCGACACCTGCCGTGCGCCGCGACCCATCTGCGGCCTCTGCCCGCTGACCGACATCTGCGCCTACTACGTCCTGGCGGCGAAGGGCAGGGCGCCCATGGCGCCGGTTCCGCGTGGCGCGGCGATCCCCGGCGCGGAGCGCCAGTTCCACGACGAGCTCCTGCACGGCTGGCTGCCGCCCGAGTAGCGCCGGGGGCATTCCGGCCGCCGCGCGCATCGGCTGCTAGAATCGCGCCTCGCGCCGGGCCGAAGTAGCTCAGGGGTAGAGCATCGGTTTCGTAAACCGACGGTCGTGGGTTCGAATCCCACCTTCGGCTCCAACGCCTCGAGGCTAGTCCTCGTCCTCGGCCGGCTCCTCGCGCGGGGCGTCCTGGGCGGCCGAATGCGCCACCGCGAACGCGCGGCCCTCGTCCTTGTACTGCTCCAGCGCGCTGTTGAACGCCTTCAGGAATGCGTGCTTCTGGTGGGTCGAGTACTGGTCGACCTGCGCCTCGGGCAGGTCCGAGACCGTGTCGTATGGCATGCCAGCCGCGCATGCATGCGCGGTGCCGCGACCGAGAGCGCGAGCGCGAGCGCTCGACGCGGCTAGCGGGATGAGCCGCGCTGGGAGCCGGTGACCGGGGATTCGTCCTCCATGTGGAGCATGCACTGCACCGTGTGGTCGCCATCGTTCCAGGCGGGCTCGGTCGGCTCGAGCGAGCTGGCGAACAGCGACGACGCCTGGTACGCGACCCCGACGTACGCGGTGAAGGCCGGGCCGCAGGCAGCATCGGTCTGGGCCTCGAAGTCGGCATCGGTCGGGTACTGGCCGGGATCGGTCATGGTGAAGACGTGGAACAGCTCGTACGCGTGCGCGGCGGTGCACGGCACGGCGTCGACGTCGTCGATCTCGCCCTCCGTGTTGGCGTTGAAGCAGTCGCCGACGCGCAGGTCGCTGACGTGGAGCGTGCCGGCATCGGTGATGGCGCCGGTGTCGTCCCGCTTCGCATTGAAGAGCAGCCCGGCCACGATGAACACGCCGACCAGGCCGACCCACCAGTAGGGGAGCAGCTTCCTCCAGAAGGGCTCGGCCGGCGGCGCCGCCGGCTGCCACGCGGGCGTGGCCTCACCGGCGGTGGCTCCGCCCGGGGTGGCGGCGGTAGCGTCGGCCGCGGCAGCTGCAACGGCCCCTGCCTCGGGCACGTCGGCCCAGCGACCGAGGGCGCAGGTGGCGCACTCGGTGGCGGTGCCCTCGTTGTCGGTGAAGCATCGCCGGCAGACCCAGCGGCCGCTGGTGACCATGTTCCGTTCTCTCCTCGGGAGGGCGGCGCGGTGTGGGCGGGGAGATGCGTCGCCGCCGGCAGGATAGTGGCGCCCCTGACCGGCCTGGCATGGCCCGAATGTCCTATCCACAGGGGCACGCGACGTGCTGCGTCCTGGGGCGATGTCCATGCCTGTCCAACGGCGCCGCGGCAGCGGCGCCGTCATCGGTCTGGTGGTCGCCGTGCTCCTGGTGGCCGCCGCGATCGCCGTGTGGCTGCTGCTCTCGCGGCCCGATGAGCCGGCCACCCAGCCGTCGCCGACGGCGAGCGGCACGCCGACGCCCACGGTCGAGCCGACGCTCGACCAGGCGCTGCTCACCGACCGCGTCACCGTCCTGCTCATCGGCAAGGACGCCAACACGACCCGCACGGCGAACGGCGAGCCGGTGAACACCGACACCCTGATCCTGGCCAGCGTCAGCGCCGATCAGTCGACGGTGACGCTCATCAGCCTGCCGCGCGACACCGTCGACATCCCGCTGCCGGGTGGCGAGACCTGGCCCCAGAAGGTCAACGCCCTCTACCGCGAGCGCGGCGTCGAGGCATTGGTCGGCGCGGCCGCGGAGCTGTTCGGCACCGAGATCGACGGCTACGTGGCGATCGACATGGAGGACCTGCCGGCGCTCGTCGATGCGGTGGGCGGGGTGGACGTGGACCCACCGGACCCGCTCGTCGATCCCGGACTGGCACTCGACATCCCCGCCGGATCGCAGACTCTCGACGGCGCCACGGCCCTCGACTACGTCCGCACCCGCGTCGACACCGATTACGGTCGCGCCGCACGCCAGCAGGAGGTGGTGCTCGAGCTGGCCGGCGCGCTGGTCGCCGCTGAGACCGATCTCGACCTCCCCGCGCTTCTCGATGGCCTGGATGGCCTCGAGACCGACCTGCCGCTCGACAAGCTGCCGACGCTGGTCGAGATCGCGCGCCGGGCCGACGGGGCGCAGGTGACCCGCCAGGTCCTTCAGCCGCCGGAGTTCATCAGCTTCGAGGGCGATGCCGGCGACGGCCGTGGCTACGTCCTCATCCCCGACGTCGCGGCAATTCGCGCGTTCGTCGCCGAGCACCTTCCCTGACCCGGCGCCGCGGTGCACAATGCCGCCATGGCGACCGCCACTGCGACGATCGGCCCGCACGCCAGCCTCGTGGCCCGGCTGTACGAGCAGGCCGAGGAGCTCGACGAGCTGACCATCGCGCGCCTGTTCCATGCCTGGAGCGCGCGCAGCGCCTCGACGACGGACCCGTTCATGGATCACCGGTGCATCCGTCGCGCGCGGGAGGAGGCGCGGCGTGCCGACCGCCTAGAGCTGTTCGAGGCGGCGCGCACCGAGGCGGCGCTGCGCTTCCGCAACGCGCACCGCGGCGACGCCGCCGGCACCGGGCTGCTGGGGCTGTCCATGGCGGTGGCCGATGCCGCCGCCGCGCTCGTCGTCGCCGACCTCCTCGACGCGAAGACGTTCGACTGGCTGTACGCGCCGTGGCGCATCGCGGTGGAGGAGGCCGAGTCGCTGCGCCCCGTGGGCCCCGGGCGCGTCCCGTTCGGTACGATCACGGAGCGGCGACGCCTGAGCGTGCCCGGCCCCAGAGGTTAGCAACGCTAACGAGCACTGAACCTCTGTGCGCCCGGCGGGGTAGGATCTAGCAACACCGGGGGGACGGCGCCGGAGGGCGCCCCCGTGCCCGCGCGGAACGCGGGGCGCCGACACCGTCGGACTCTCGAACGGACCTCGACCATGCTGAGCTACGCCGTGAAGCGAATCCTGTGGATCGTCCCGGTTCTGCTCGCGGTCTCCATCATCACCTTCACGGTCATGCACGCGGCGCCGGGAAGCCCGTGGAACCGTGAGGGGCGGCAGCTGAACCCGGACCTCGTCGCGCGGCTCAACGAGGAGCTGGGGCTCGACAAGCCCCTGCCGTTCCAGTACCTGGCCTGGGTCGGCAGCGTCGTCCGCGGCGACTTCGGCATCTCGACCAGCACCACCCTCAATCCGGTGAACGACGTCATCGGCGAGGTGATGTGGCCCTCCTTCCAGCTGTGGGGCATGGCGCTCGTGCTCGCCATCGTCATCGGCGTCCCGCTGGGGATCGTCGCCGCCCTGCGCCACCGGACGGCCGTCGACTGGCTGGCCACCGGGGTCGCGATGCTGGGGATGGCGATGCCGGCATTCGCGCTGGGCGCCTTCCTCCAGCTCTGGCTCGGCGCCCCGTTCTACGACCTGTCGCGAACCCCGTTCCCGGCCGCGGGCTGGGGCGGGCCGGAGTACTGGGTGCTGCCGACCCTCGCCATGGCCGGCCTGCCGATGGCGCAGATCGCGCGCCACACGAAGGCCAGCATGCTCGAGGTCACCCATGCCGACTACGTGCGCACCGCGCACAGCAAGGGCCTCGCCGAGCGGCGAATCGTGGGCTTCCACATGTTCCGCAACGCGCTCGTGCCGCTGGTGACCATCGCCGGGCCACTCCTCGGCGTGCTCATCACCGCCTCGATCGTCGTCGAGCGCGTGTTCGACATCCCCGGCATGGGCTCGCTGTACTGGGTCGCCCTGCGGCAGCGCGACTACAGCGTGGTCATGGCCCTGACCGTCATCTTCGCCACCGCGGTCGTGCTCATGAACGCCATCGTCGATTTGGCCTACGGGATCATCGACCCTCGCATTCGCGACGGCGAGTACGCCGACGCCCACGTGTAGACCGATGGCCGACACCGCTCGCACCCGCCGTCTCGAGGCGCCCGCCGAGGAGGCGCTCCACCATCCGCGCTCTCGCGGCTATTGGGCCGACGCCTGGCATCGGCTGCTCCGTTCGCCCATGGGCGTCGTCGGCCTGGTGCTCGTGGGCTTCATGGCCCTGCTGGCCGTCTTCGGACCGATGATCGCGCCGTGGGACTACCGGGTCCAGGACCTCGACGCGGTGCGCTCCACCGGCGGCCGCCCGATTCCGCCGTTCACCCTGCCCGATCACCTGCTCGGCACCGACAACCTGGGTCGCGACCTCCTCAGCCGCACCATCGATGGCGCGCAGGTGAGCATGACCGTGGCGCTCATCGCGCAGGTCGTGGTGGTGGCGATCGGCCTGCCGCTCGGCGCGCTGGCCGGGTGGAAGGGCGGCCGCACCGAGGGGCTGATCATGCGCTTCACCGACGTCATGTACGCCTTTCCCGAGCTGCTGTTCATCGTGCTCCTCACCTCGGCCGTGGTCGAGACGCCGATCTTCCACTGGCTCAACGGCCTGTTCATCGTCTTCGTCGCCATCGGCGCCTCGGCGTGGGTCACCATGTGCCGCCTGGTGCGTGCCCAGGTGCTGAGCCTCAAGCAGCGCGAGTACGTCGACGCGGCACGCGCGATGGGCGTGCCCGGCCATCGCATCGTCACCCGCCACATCCTGCCCAACGCGGTTGGCCCGGTGGTGGTGGCGGTGTCGCTCGGCCTCCCGGCGGCGGTGATCGCCGAGTCGACGCTCTCGTTCCTGGGCCTCGGCGTCCAGGTGCCACGCGCCTCGTGGGGCAGCCTGATCCAGGTCGGGACCGACCAGATGGACCGATTCCCGTGGCTCGTCCTCCCGCCCCTCATCGCGCTGGCCGTGACGCTGATCGGCTTCACGCTGCTCGGCGACGGCCTGCGCGACGCCCTCGACCCGCGCCAGCGCAAGCGCTAGGGCAGCCAGCGCCTACACTGGCGCCATGATCGTGACCACTACTCCCTTCGTGGCGGGCCACCGGGTCGTCGAGGCCAAGGGCCAGGTGTTCGGGCTCGTGGTTCGCAGCCGCGGTTTGGCCGGCAACCTGTCGGCGAGCCTGCGCTCGCTGGTCGGCGGCGAGATCCACGAGTACACCGAGCTGCTCGAGGACACGCGTCGCCAGGCCCTGGACCGGATGGTCAAGAACGCGACGCTGATGGGCGGCAACGCGGTCATCAGCATGCGCTTCGACAGCTCGGAGCTGAACAACTCGATGTCCGAGATCGTGGCCTACGGGACCGCGGTCGTCATCGAGCCCGATGCGGGTGCGGCCCAGCCGCTCGAGTAGGAGGCACCGCCAGACCGATGTTCGCCGTCCTGCGACTGGGGGTTGCCCTCGTCTCCGCCCTGCTCCTGCTGGTTGGCCTGTTCCTGACCGTGGGCGGCGGGCCGCCGGCGCTCACTGGCCTGTGGCTCTTGATCCTGGGCGGCACCGGGCTCATCGCCGTCGCCTACGAGCGCACCCGTTACCGGTCCGAGGCGGCCGAGCTCAGCGGCGAGCCGTCGGGTGCCGCCGGCGTCGACAGTGGGCCGCCAGATCCGCGCTTCACCGCCACCGAGGAACGGTTCATCGATCCCACCACGAGGCGACGGCTGCGGGTCTGGGTCGACCCGGCCACCGGCGAGCGGCGCTACCGCCCCGACGAGTAGCCATCGGCCCGGGACCACGACGAAGGCCGCGCCCCGTCGGCGCGGCCTTCGCATCGGTATGGGGTAGGTGGGTCAGGATTCCTCGCCGGACTCCTCGGCAGCTGCCTCGCCCTCGCTGGTGACGGCCTCGCCGCCCTCGCCACCTTCGGCGGCTTCGCCCTCGGCGCCCTCCTCGCCCTCGGCGACGGCCTCGACCTCCGGCTCCTCCTCGATCCGCGGCGGCATGACCTTGGCCACGAGCTCGTCGGCATCGGTGAGGACGG
>JAICQM010000212.1 GCA_025937875.1 Chloroflexota bacterium | reverse complement strand
CAGGCCGTCGACCAGCTGGAGCAGGGTGCCGGGATCCAGTTCGATCCCGAGATCGTGCCGATCCTCGTGAACCTTGACCGCGAGATCCTCGATCGCCCGGGTGCCAGCGACGACGACCTCCCGACGATGCTCCGCCAGGACGAACTCCGCGACATGCCCGTCGCCACACGCCAGGTGCTCGCCTCCTCGGACGATGTTCCTTAGCGCCATCGTCGTGGCGCTCGTCGCCGGTGCACTGGCGGGGGGAGGACTCCCTCGCCTGGCGGACCTCCGCCTCCGCTGGCTCTGGCTGCTCGGCCTCGCCCTGGCACTGCGCATCACCGCCGTGCAGCTGCGCGGCGCCGAAGCGATCGACGGCAACGTCTCGTCGATGGCCTTCATCGGTGTGTACTTCCTGCTCTTCGCCTGGCTGTGGGGCAACTGGCGCGTGCCGGGGCTGCAGGTGGCCGCGGTCGGCATCGCCATGAACGCCGTCGCGATCCTCCTGAACGGCGGCGCGATGCCCATCTGGGCCGGGGCCTTCGAGACGGCGGGCTTCAGCATCGGGCAGCTCGCCAACGACCCGTTCCACGAGCTGTTGACGACCGATTCGATCGGCACCTTCATCTCCCGCGGTGGCCTGTTCGGCGACGTGGTGCCCATCCCGATCCCCCTCATCCGCGACGTGGTGAGCATCGGCGACGTGCTGCTGGCGCTGGGGATCGTGTGGGCCATCGTCTCGGCCATGACCCGCGTCGACGTCCCGGCGCGCGCGGGTCTCCAGCTCGGCCGCGGCCCGACGCGCGCCACGCCGGCCGACCAGTTCAGCTCCGGGGTCGGTTACGCCCAGACCAGCCCGGCCGCCATACCGATGCGCCCGCCGGCGCCGCCCGCCGCTGCCGGCCGCACCCAGTCGCCGTACCTGGTGCTGGCCCGGAACCGCAACTTCTCACTGCTGTGGATGGGCCAGCTGGTCAGCTTCTTCGGCGATCGGATCAACCAGGTCGCGCTGTACGCGATCGTGGCCCAGTTCGGCGGCCTGGAGCTGGGCATCGTGGCCGCGGCGACCGCCGTCCCATCGGTCCTGCTGGGGTCATTGGCTGGTGCCCTCGTCGACCGTTGGGACCGCCGCCGGACGATGATCATCTCGGACGTGGTGCGGGCCGCGCTCGTCCTGTCGGTGCCGTTCCTCGTCCCCATCAGCGTCGTGTTCGCGTACCTCGTCGCGTTCGCGGTGGCGGTGGTGAGCCTCCTCTTCCGCCCGGCCAAGAACGCGATCATCCCGCGCATCGTGGACGAGGACCAGCTCGTCACCGCCAACTCGGCCTCCACCGTGAACGAGACGATCGCCGACCTCATCGGCTACCCGATCGCCGGCGTGCTGGTGGCCGCCCTGTCCGGCCTGGTGGGCGCGGCGTTCGTCGTCGATGCGGCCACGTACCTGATCAGCGCCGTGCTGCTCGCCGGCATGTCGGTGCCGCCGGAGAAGCTCGAGTCCAGCCCGCTGCGCCCGGCCGCCCTGTGGGCCGAGATGGCCGAGGGCTGGCGCTTCCTGACCCGCCAGGCCGATCTCTTCGCCAACACGGTCGTCAGCACCGCGGCCCAGATCGCGGTGGGCGTGGAGATCGTGTGCAGCTTCCTGTACGCAGAGCACGTGCTCGACACCACGTCGCTGCCACATCCCCAGAACTACGGCCTGCTGATGGCGGCCGTCGGGCTGGGCAGCGTGGTGGGCGGACTGATCATCGGCCAGGTCGGCGGCAACCTGGCCAAGGGTCCGCTGACCATCGCCGGCTTCATCGGTATGGGGCTGACGTTCATCGTGGTCGGCCTGGTGCGCGACCCGTACCTGGCCATCGGCCTGTTCTTCGTCATCGGCGCCATGAACATGGTGTGGCTGATCCCGACCATCACCCTGTTCCAGGAGCGCACCCCGCAGCGGCTCATGGGGCGCGTGGTCGGGACGCGGCAGGCGCTCGTGTTCGGTGTCATGGCCGCCGCCATGGGTGCCGCCGGATGGGCGTCGGACTTCGTGAGCCCGGCCACGGTCTTCATCCTGGGCGGACTCATCTGCGCCGGCGCCGGCCTGGCGGGGAGCTTCGTCCCGGCGATGCGCCAGGCCCGCTGAGGCACGCCGAGCGGCTGAGGCACGCCGAGAGGCTGAGGCACGCCGAGCCGAGAGGCGCGCCGGCGAAGGTGCTACCCTTCGCGGCGCCGTGGGACTGGTGCTGGAGGCCGCTGTCGTGGCGCTCGCCCTGCTCGTCTGCGGGTCGCTCGGCCTCCTCGCCTGGACGCTGGCCATCGGTGGCCGGCGGGCGGTGGAGCACGAGCGCCAGCGGGTCACCGCGGCGCGCGCCGAGCTGGCCGTCACGGAGCGCAAGCTTCAGGAGCGGATGGCAACCGCGGACGCGGCAGTGCGCATGATGAACCAACGCATGCAACGGGAGAACCACAGGACCGATGACTGACCAAGGCCGATCGAACGAGCCGGGTCGCACGCCCCGACCGGCCGGCTACCGCGGTGCGCTCGCCGAGCGCCACGACCGCCTGGCCAAGCCGTGGGTGATCACTGTCATCGCCATCTTCCTGCTGATGCTGGTCCTCTCCTTCGCCGGCGTGCCGAGCCGCTTCCTCGCCGAGCCCTCGCCGTCGTTCGTGCCGCTGCCATCGGTGCCGTTCCCGTCCGCTTCTGCGGCCGCTTCGTAGTTCCGGTTCCCGAGCTGGGGCAACTTCTTGCCAGATAGCCGTGCCACGGCTGGTAGGCGCGTCTGCGGCGTTGCGATCGGCGCCAATGTCTTCGGCCGAGCGTGCATACCGTCAGTTTCGGAGGGCCGTTGAGGCCGATGCGCGCCTAACAGACGTACCACGGCTGAGTGGTGACGATTCAGGGGCTCGACGCCGATACGAGCCGTGACACGGCTGAACGGCGACAGTGAAGCCTGCGCGACGCCTCGGCCACGACCCCCGTTTGTACGGTTAGCGGACGATCCCTATACTTTCCCTCTCGGGGCTGGCT
>JAICQM010000058.1 GCA_025937875.1 Chloroflexota bacterium | reverse complement strand
GCGTATATACGTATATACGCTCGGGCGACCGGTGGCCTAAGGGGCCACCGTCACGAGCGACTCGACGTCGAAGCGCAGGCCGACCGACTCGACGATGTGCGGTTCGGCCTCGGCGGCGAGGGTGATCACCGCCGGCACGCTCATCTCGCGCGGCGCGACGAGACGGATGACGTGCGCCCCGAGCTCCACCACGGCGAGGTCGGCCACCGCCCACAGCTCGATGCCCAGCTGGGCGGCGTAGTCGGCGGCGCGGCCGAAGGGATCGCCGACGGCGAGGTCCAGGCGCGTGAGCGATACCGGCGAGCCGATCGGGTGCACCTGCCGGCCGCGGGCGGCCTGCGCCTCCGGGCTCCACTCCGGCCCGCTGGCGAGGTGGCGGATGACGAACGGGAGTCCGTCGCCGGGTGCGAGGCGCGGCGGGAAGGCGGTCCACCATTCGGCGGTCGTGCCATCGGGGTTGGATCGTGAGCCGTGGACGGCCGGACCGATGGCGCTGCCGTTCGCCTGGAGCTGTGCCACCGTCAGCTCCAGCTCGTCGTCGAGCAGGGCGTAGGCGGCGAGGCCGCTCCCGTGCTCGTCGAGGGTGCGCAGGACGGCCGCGCCGAGCGGATGGCGGGCGGCGGCGTCGCGATCGTCGACGCCGATCAGCTCGAGGTACGAGCCATCGGCCAGCCACGCGAGACGGTTGAACGTGCCGAGCCCGTCATGACGGCCGCCGGCGCTGAAGGCGAGGCCGATGGACGAGGTCAGCTCGGCGGCCGCGGCGTCGGGGTCCGGCACCGCGATCACGAGGTGATCGATGCCGCGGATCATGCGAGCGATCGTAGCACCGCGATGGGCTAGGCTCTGATGCGCGATGACCACCGAGCAGCAGCGACCCGCCCCCGGCTCCCACGATCGGTCGACGCCGAGCGGGTCGCTGGAGACGAGCTCCGCCAACCTGTTCGAGGCGATGCTCGCCGCCCGCGAGGCGGAAGAGCGGGGCACGGGCCGCGCCGCGCTGCACGCCTTCTACCGCACGCTCATGAGCGGGACGCTGCTGCTGCCGGTGCCACCCGACCACGGCGAGGAGGCGAAGACGGCGCTGGCGTCGGCGGTCAACGACAACGACGAGGTCGAGATCAGCGTGATGCTGGCGCGCGACGGTGACGGCGAGCCGCTGAGCGTCTGCTTCGGGTCCAACGCCGGCCTGGCGGCGTGGGCGCCGCGCGGCACCGCCGCTCTGCCCCTGCCCGCCCGGGTCGCGGTCGCCAACCTGGCCGCGGCCGGCATGCCGGCGATCATGGATCCGTCCGGACCGATTCCCTATCGCTTCGAGATCGCCGAGCTGACCGCGCTGGCCGACGGCCGTATCCCCGGGACCGATGCGCCGCTGTTCGAGGCCGGTGGGCGCTCGTCCGTGCGGCTGCGCCTGCCCGGAACCGATGCGCTCGCGCTCGAGCGCTCGCTGGCCGCGTCGCTGGATGGCTCGCGGGTCACCGAGGGCTACCTCGTCGCGTCCGAGGCCGATGGCCGCTCGCGCCTGATGCTGGGACTGGTGGGGGAGGCAGGTGCGGCCGTCACCGTCGATGTGCCCGACGGCACCGACGTGGTGTGGCTCGAGGAGCCGCTGCTCGGCTCGGTGCGCGCCGTGGCCGAGCCGTTCTTCCGCGGCCCGGGCCGGCCGGGACGGCACCGCCGGTGAGCGACCTGCTGCGCATCGAGCGCGACGGCCCGTTCGTGCGCGTCACGCTCACCCGACCCGAGGTGCGCAACGCCTTCAACGCCGCCCTCATCGGGGAGCTGCGATCGACGTTCGAGTCGCTGGCCGGCGAGCCCCCGGAGGCGCTGCGCGGCGTGGTGCTGGCCGGCGAGGGGACGGTGTTCTGCGCCGGTGCCGACGTCGAGTGGATGCGCGCCAGCATCGGCCTGTCGGTCGAGGACAACGAGCGCGACGCGGCCGCCATGGCCGACATGTACGTCGCCATCGATACCTGCCCGGTGCCGGTCATCGCGCGCGTGCAGGGCGCGGCGCTCGGCGGCGGGATGGGGCTGTGCGCGGTGGCCGACGTGGTGCTGGCCACCGCCGACGCCACGTTCGGCTTCACCGAGACCAAGCTCGGGATCATCCCGGCCGTCATTTCGCCGTTCGTGCTGCGCAAGATCGGCGAGTCGGCGGCGCGGGCGCTGTTCCCCACCGGGGAGCGGTTCGATGCCGAGCGGGCGCGGCAGATCGGCCTGGTGCACGAGGTGCTTCCCGAGGAGGCGGCGCTCGACGCGCGCCTCGGTGCACTGCTCGACGAGCTGCGCAGCGCCGGGCCGACCGCGCTGCGATCGGCGAAGGCCCTCATCCGCGACCAGCGCGGCCTGGCTCCCGACGGGGCGCGTGCGCTCACGGTGCGGGCGATCGCCCGCCAGCGGGCGAGCCACGAGGGCCAGTTGGGATTGGCCGCGTTCCTGGAGAAGCGCCGCCCGGACTGGCGCGATGCCGATGGAGGATGACGTTGCGGCCGATGTCCTCCGTCGGCTCGAGCGCCTCGCTGGGCAGGTCCGATGCCTGGACATGGCATGGATTTCGGCGCCCATAGATACACCGGATCCCAGTCACCGGGCGGTGGCTGTGGTGATCAATGATGCCAAGCCATCCAGCGTTTGGACGTCACGAAGTTCATGGGCGTAGGGCCTCCCATCCATCTCGCCGTTGACGAGCGGCGCGAGCACGGTTCCGTCTTGCCCTCGAGCATCGTAAGAGGCCCCACGTTTCGCCGACGAGCCGACATGTAGATCGGGTGCGACAATCGCGACATGCCTGACCGATCACTCACGCCGCGCGAGGTGGCCGACGAGCTGGGCGTGACGGTCCGGACCGTGCAGCGCTGGATCGCCGATGGCCGGCTGGAGGCGGAGCGGGTCGGTGGCCGCGTTCGTGTGTCGCGTTCGTCGCTCGATGCCGTGCACGAGGGGACGCCGCGCGCGGCGGCGTCGCCAATTCGGACCCTGCTCATTGCCAACCGCGGCGAGATCGCGGTGCGCGTGGCGCGCACCGCGCGGCGGATGGGAATCCGCGCGATCGGCGTCCACGGCCCTGACGAGCGGGCACCGGACGGCATGGACGAGACGCATCGGATCGGCTCCTACCTCGACGGGGAGGAGCTGCTGCGGGTGGCGCGCGAGGCGGGCGCGGATGCGATCCACCCCGGCTATGGCTTCCTGGCCGAGAACCCGGCCTTCGCACGCTCGGTGACCGACGCCGGGCTGACCTGGGTGGGGCCACCGGCGGATGCCATCGCGGCCATGGGCGACAAGGCGGAGGCGCGGCAACGGGTCGCGGCGCAGGGCGTGCCGGTGGCGCCCGGCTACGACGGAGATGCGCAGGACGACGCGACGCTGGCCGCGGAGGCGGAGCGCATCGGCTTCCCGCTGCTGGTGAAGCCGTCCGCCGGCGGCGGCGGAAAGGGCATGCGCGTCGTGAGCACCGCGTCCGAACTGGCGGAGGCGCTGGCCGCGGCGCGCCGGGAGGCGCATCGGTCCTTCGGCGACGACCGGCTGATCCTGGAGCGCTACGTGGAGCATGCGCGGCACGTCGAGATCCAGGTCCTGTTCGACGCGCACGGCACCGGGATCCACCTCGGCGAGCGCGACTGCTCCGCCCAGCGTCGGAACCAGAAGGTGATCGAGGAGGCGCCGGGGCCGGCGGTCAGCATCGAGCTGCGGGGGAGGATGGGCGCGGCGGCGGTCGCCGCGGCGGCAACGGTCGGGTACGTCAATGCCGGGACGGTCGAGTTCCTGCTCGCCGACGACGGCAGCTTCTTCTTCCTGGAGATGAACACCCGGCTCCAGGTCGAGCACCCGGTGACCGAGCTGGTGACCGGGCGCGACCTCGTCGCGGACCAGCTGCGGATCGCCGCCGGGGAGCGGATCGCGGCTGCCCCTCCCCGGTTGCGCGGCCACGCCATCGAGGCCCGCCTCTACGCCGAGGATCCCGAGGCCGGCTTCCTCCCCGCCACCGGCCGCGTCGTCCGCCTCGCCTGGCCCGACGGCGTGCGGGTCGACACCGCGCTGCGTGAGGGCGACACCGTCAGCGACCGCTACGACCCGATGCTCGCCAAGCTCATCGTCCATGCGCCGACCCGTGCGCAGGCCATCGGCCGCCTGCAGGCGGCGCTCGCCGCGACGACGGTGCTGGGCCTCACCACTAACCTGCGCTACCTGCGCTGGCTGTCCGGGACCGATGCGCTGCGCGCGGGCGAGGTGCGCACCGACACCCTGGGCTCGCTTGGCGTCCCGGACCTCCCCCTCCTGACCGACGCCCACTGGGCCGCGGCCGCCGCCGCGCTCGCCCCGCGCGATGCCGATCCCTGGTCCGGCGGCTGGCGGCTCAACGAGGCGCCAGTGCTCCGGCTGCGGAGCGGCGACGAGGAGCGTGACGTGCGGCTCACGGAGGCTGACGTCGCGGAGGCGGCGGCTCGCGAGGGAGAGGTGGCGTTCGTCGACGTGGAGGGCCGTTCGGTGCCGTTCACGATCGCACCGCCGCCGACGGTCGAGGAGGCGCTCCGCCACGCGTCGGCGGGGAGTGCCGACCACGCGACGCTGGTGGCCCCGATGCCGGGGCGGGTCATCGCCCTCCGCGCCGCGGAGGGCGCATCGGTCGAGGTGGGGGTGCCGGTGGTCGTCATCGAGGCCATGAAGATGGAGCATGCCGTCGTCTCGCCGATCCCCGGCACGGTGGCCCGGGTGGCGGTGGTGGAGGGGCAGCAGGTGCAGCGCGGCGACGTGCTGGCGGAGGTATCGGCCTAGGATGGCGCCCAGATGAGCCAGCCCGAGGTCACCGTCTACGAGGTCGGCCCGCGCGACGGGCTGCAGGCCGAGGCGACGCCGGTGCCGCTGGAGGCCAAGCTGCGCTACATCGAGCTGCTCGGCCAGGCCGGGCTGCGGGCGATCGAGGCCACGTCGCTCGTGCGGCCGGACGCCATCCCGCAGCTGGCCGATGCCGACGAGCTGCTCAGCCGCCTGTCCCGGCGTCCCGGCGTCCGCTACCCGGTCCTGGTGCCCAACGAGCGCGGGCTGGAACGGGCCGTGACGGCGGACGTCGACGCCATCTGCCTCTTCACCGCCGCCACCGAGAGCTACGCCCAGCACAACATCCGGATGAGCGTCGCCGAGTCACTGGCGGCCTTCGCGCCGGTCGCCGCCGAGGCGCGTCGTCGTGGCTGGTGGATACGCGGGTACGTGTCGGCCGCCTTCGGCTGCCCGTACGAGGGCGAGGTGGATGCCGGCGCCGTCGTTCGCGTCGCCGAGGCGCTGCTGGCCCTGGGCGTCGACGAGCTGGCCATTTCCGACACGGTGGGCGTCGCGGCGCCGGCCGACGTGGGCCGTGTCATGACGGCACTCGCCGGCGCCGGGATCGTCGTCGACACGCTGGCGTTCCACTTTCACGACACGCGCGGCACCGGGCTCGCCAACGTGCTGGCCGCGATGGAGCGCGGCGCACGGACGTTCGACGCGGCGGCAGGCGGCACCGGCGGCTCGCCGTACGCACCGGGCGCGGCCGGCAACCTGGCGACCGAGGACCTCGTCTACCTGCTCGACCGGCAGGGCGTCCGGACCGATGTCTCGCTGGACGCCGTCCTCGCCGCGTCGCGATTCATCTCGGAGCAGCTCGGTAAGGAGCCGTCGAGCAAGGTCGGCCGCGCCGGACCCTGGCCGTAGCAGTGTGCAAGTCACTTGCACAGTTGTGGATAACCCCTCGGCGCGAGGCGTCCGCGAGGGCGCATCGGTATTGAGCGCCCGCGTACCATGAGCGACCGATGAACGCGCAGGCCGGCGACGCGCTCCCGCTGATCATGGACGTCGACACGGGGATCGACGACATGATCGCACTGCTCATCGCGGCCACCGCTCCGGAGCTCAACCTGCGCGGGGTGACGTGCGTTGCGGGCAACGTCGAGATCCAGCACGTGGCGCGCAACACGGGCAAGGTGCTGCGCATGGTGGGCCGCGGCGACGTGCCGGTGAGCATCGGCGCCTCGCGCCCGCTCCAGCGCCGGCTGCGCACGGCGCAGGACACCCATGGCCCGACCGGGACCGGCTATGTCGAGCTGCGGGGCGAGGATCGCCGCCTCGGGACGACCGAGTACACCGCCATCCCCGCGTCGCGCTACATCGCCGCCCACATCAACCGCCATCCAGGGGAGATGACGGTGCTGGCGCTGGGACCGCTCACCAACCTGGCCTCGGCCGCTCTCAACGGCACCGACCTGGCGACGGGGCTGCGCGACTGCATCTGGATGGGCGGCACGCTCGAAGAGCGCGGCAATACGACCGAGACCGGCGAGTGGAACGCATGCGTCGATCCCGAGGCGGTCGAGGCCTGCCTCTCGCGCGGGGTGCTGCGCCGCATCTTCCCGCTCGACGCGACGCAGGACGTCATCTTCACCATGGCCGACCTGGAGGCTCTGCCCGAGACGTACCTCGCCGGCGTCGTGCGCGACGCGATCCGGTTCTACGTCGGGTTTCACCAGAAGGTCGACCACATCGACGGCGCCTACCTTCACGATCCCGTGGCCCTGATCGGCTCACTGTTGCGGCCCGACCTGGTCACCGATAGCGTGGCGCTGCCGCTCGCCTGCGACACCAGCGCCGACCCGGCTCGGGCCGGGTCGCTGCTGCGGACCGATGGGCGGGCGCCGGTCAGCGCGGCCGTGGCGATCGACGCCGATGGCATGAAGGCGGAGCTCCTCGGGCGCCTGGCCCGGGCCGTGTCCGCGGAACATTCATGAGCAGCACGCTCTCGTGAGCAGGCAACACCGGTACGGAGGCTGGGAGACGCAATGATCGTTCGTTGGATCGCCGCGCTGGTGGCGTTCCTGGTGGTGGCCGGCGTGGGGCTGGTCGCGTTCGGCAACTTCTCGACCGGCATCGATCCGGGGAGCTTCTTCGACAGCGAGGGCGCCAACTCGTTCGCCCTCATCCTCGCTGTGGCGCTGGTGCTGGCGTTCTTCGTGTACGCGGTGGTGGAGTACCTGCAGACCGGCAGCTTCGCCTCCATCTCCCGCCAATTCGACACGAGGACGATCGTCCTCATGCCGTTGGCGATCGCGTTCAACATCATCCTCGGCCAGGCGGTCGGCGCAGCACTCAAGATCCCGATCTACCTCGACTCGATCGGGACCATCCTGGTCGGCGCTCTGGCCGGCCCGATCCCGGGGGCGCTGACCGGCTTCCTGTCCAACATCCTGTGGACATACGTCGTCCCGCCACCGTTCAACAGCGGCATCGCCGCCGCGTTCGCCGTGGTGGCCGCCGTGATCGGCATCCTGGCCGGCCTGTTCGGGCGCGCCGGCTGGCTTCGCCCGCGCCCCGACCGGCCGATGCGCGACCTGTTCGCGGGCGGCGTGGTGGCACTCGCCGTCGTCGGCTTCCTCGCCTACTACGCCTACACCCGCTTCTACGGCACGACGTTCGAATTCTTCAACCCCGACAACACCGACCTCCTCTTCTCGCTCCTCGGGTGGCTCATCCTGCTGCTGTTCGTCGCCTTCGTGGTGGGGTTCATCGGCCTGCTGTTCGTGCGTCGCGACCTGACCGTTGCCTACGTCGTCATCGCCGGTGTCATCACCGGCAGCGTGGCGGCCCTCATCAGCGCTCCGATCGCCGCCAACGTCTTCAGCGGCGTGACCGGCGCCGGGACCGACTTCCTCGTTGCCGCCTTCCGGCAAGCCGGGTCCGACATCCAGACGGCGACGCTGCAGCAGGGCCTCCTCTCCGACCCCGTGGACAAGATGGTCACCTTCTTCACCGTCTACCTCATCCTCAACGCCATGGCCCGGCGCACCAAGGCCCGCTTCCCGCAGGGTGAGCGGCTCCTCGATGATGGCGACGACGAGGTGCTGGACGACCTCGAGACGCCGCCGTCTCCCCAGGGAGCGCCGGCCTGACCGACCCGTCCCCGCACGACACGGCCCCGTCCGACGCGGCCCGCACCGACCTGCCCTCCGGCCTCGGCGCCGGGGGCGGGTCGGCGTGGCATCGGCTCAACCCGCTCACCAAGCTGATCGTCGCGACCGCCACCGCCGTGGCGGCGGTGGCGGTGGGCGGCTTCGTCGGGCCGCTGCTCCTCGTGGCCCTCGGCGTCGTGCTGCCGGCGGTCCTCGCCGGCGTCATCGGTCAGCTGGCGCGCCTGACGCTGCTGCTGAGCCTTCCGATCGCGATCAGCGCCGTCCTCGTCAACGTCTTCTTCTTCCCCGGCGGCGAGACGGTGCTGCTGCGGCTGGGACCGATCACCGCCACTGCCGAGGGCCTCGTCTTCGCGCTCGAGATCCTGGTCCGCATCCTGGCCATCAGCGGTGCCATCACGCTCTTCTACCTGACCACGCGGCCCGCCGAGCTGGTGGTCGACCTCGAGCGGCGCGGAGTCTCGCCGCGGGTCGCCTTCGTCGCCAGCGCCTCGGTCCAGACGGTGCCGGCGATGGTCGAGCGGGCCGGCCAGATCACCGCCGCCCAGCGCGCTCGCGGCCTCGACACCGAGGGCAGCGCCTGGCGCCGGGTGCGCGGTATCGTGCCCATCGTGGGGCCGGTGATCCTTGGCGCCATCGGCGAGGTCGAGGAGCGCACGATGGCCCTCGAGGCACGCGGCTTCACGCGGCCGGGGCGGCGAACCCTGCTGTGGTGGCCGCCCGATTCGGCCTGGGAGCGCGTCCTGCGCTGGGCGGTGGCGCTGGCCGTGCCGGTGCTCATCGTGGCCCGCGTGGCGGGCTGGCTGACCTGGCTGCCCTGACGTGCTGACCCTCGAGGCGGTCTCCTACCGCTACGCCGGCGCACGGCGGGCCGCGCTGCGCGACGTGGACCTGGAGCTGCGCGACGGCGAGGTGCTGGGCATCGTCGGCGCCTCCGAGGCGGGGAAGACGACGCTGGCCCTGGTCGCCTCGGGGCTGGCACCGCGGGCAATCGGCGGAACGCTGCGCGGGGTGGTGCGAATCGATGGCCGGGACGTGGCGGCAGCCCCGATGCACGAGATGGCGGCGCAGGTCGCGATCGGCTTCCAGAACCCGGCCACGCAGCTCTCCGGGGTGACCGAAACGGTCTTCGAGGAGGTCGCCTTCGGACCGATGAACCTGGCCGTGCCACGCAACGAGGTGATCGGCAGGACCTGGGACGCCCTCGCTTCCCTGCGCATCGAGCCGCTCGCCGAGCGCCACCCGGCCCGGCTCTCGGGCGGGCAACAGCAGCTGGTCGCCATCGCCGGCCTGCTCGCCCTGCGACCCCGCCACCTGGTCCTCGACGAGCCCACCGCCCAGCTCGACCCGGCCGGGACCGATCTCGTCGCCGAGGCGCTGAGCCACCTCTCCGCCCGCGGGGCGAGCATCTGCGTCACCGAGCAGAAGACCGACCTGCTCGCCGGCCTCGCCACCCGGGTCGCCGTCATCGACGCGGGCGCGATCGCCTTCAGCGGCCCAGCCGACGAGGTGCTCGCCGACCCGCGGCTGGCGGACCTCGGCGTCGCCGCGCCCTCGGCCGTGCGCCTTTACCGCGTCGCCGACGCGGCCGGCCTCTCCCCGGTGGCCCGCGACCGGCTAACCGCCGCGCTCGCCGAGGAACTCGACGTCCGATGACCGAGCTCGTCGCCGAGGAGCTGGTCCACGTCTACCGAGAGGGCGGCGTGCGCGCCCTGGATGGTGTCTCGCTGCGCATCGGGGCCGGGGAGCGCGTCGCGCTCATCGGTCAGAACGGGTCGGGCAAGACCACGCTCGTCCGCCACCTCAACGGTCTCCTGCGCCCCACGTCGGGCCGTGTCCTCGTCGACGGCGCCGATGCGGCAACGCTCACTGTCGCGCAGCTGGCCCGCACGGTCGGCCTCGTCTTCCAGGATCCAGATCGTCAGATCTTCGCCCCCTCCGTGCGCGACGAGGTCGAGTTCGGTCCCCGTAACGTCGGCCTGGCCGGCGCGGAGCTGCGGGCCGCCGTCGCCAACGCGTTGGCCGCCACGGGCCTCGCCGAGGCGGCATCGGTCAATCCCTACGACCTCGGCGGGTCACGCCGCAAGCTGCTGGCACTGGCCGGGGTGCTGGCCATGCGGACCCCGGTCCTCGTCCTCGACGAGCCGACGACCGGGCAGGACGCGCGCGGGGTGGAGCGCGTGCGTGCGCTGATCGACGAGGCGCATCGGTCCGGTCGCACCGTCCTGACGGTCAGCCACGACATGCGGTTCGTGGCCGAGACCGCCGACCGGGTGATCGTCATGCGCCAGGGCCGAGTCGTGCTCGACGGGACGCCGGCTGAGGCCTTCGGCCCCGATGCGTGGGAGGTCCTGCGATCGACCCACGTCGAGCCCCCGCTCCCCGCCCGGGTCGGCCACCGACTCGGACTTGCGTCGATCGCGACCGATGCATCGCTCCTCGACGCGCTTCGCGAGGGCGCGCCCGGTGCGGGCGAACGGCCTCAGTAGCCGGAGTAGTACCCCGGCGGTGGCGGCAACGGGTTGCCGAACTGGTCGACTCGCTCCTCGGGCGGCAGCTCGTCGCGATGACCGCGGTCCGGATCCGGTCCCGGGATCGGCTCCGCCATCACGCTGTGCGAGACCTCGTCCAGCCGCTGCCCGATCCCGCGCAGACCGAGCAACCGCAGCGCCGGCGAGAACCGGTCGACGAAGCCTGGATCGCGCAGCAGGCTGAAGGTCAGCGAGGCGTGGGCGCGGTTCAGGAGCTCGATGGCCTGCGAGGCGCCGGTCGCGTTGACGCGGTTGAGGGTCACCTGACGCTCCAGGACGTCGATCGCCCGGTTCGCCTCGCGACGCGCTGCCTTCGTGATGTGCGGCGTACGATTCGCGAGGATTCGCACCTTGCGGAGCGCCTCGCGGACGCGGGTGTCACGATCGGCGACCGCCCCCGGCAGGGTGGCGCGCGGCGTCAGGCTGGAGGTCATGACCGGCATAGTATCCGCTCCGGCGGGCTGGCAGGAAGCGGTGCGCGAGGCGCTCGACCGCGCCACGCACCCCATCTCCGTCGACGCGCGCTTCTCGCCGCGCGAGGCAACGCAGCGTTCGCCAGGCTCCGACACGGACCGGTCGGCCCCACCCTCCGCGGCCGATGCGCGTCCCGCGGCCACGCTCCTCCTGCTCTATCCCGCCGCTGATGGTTCGGGCCTGGTGGCGCCGCTGACCGTGCGCCACGGAGCGTTGCGCGCTCATGCGGGTGAGGTCTCGCTGCCGGGCGGGGCCGTCGATCCCGGCGATGCCGATCGGTCCGCGACGGCACTCCGGGAAGCGGCCGAGGAGGTCGGGCTGGACGCTGCCGTGGCGGGCGTGCGGGTGGCGGGCCTGCTCGATCCGATCTGGATCCCGGTCAGCAATTACGAGCTGCTCCCCGTGGTGGCCACCACGGCCGTCGCCCCGGCGCTCGTCCCGCAGGCCGGCGAGGTGGAGGCGATCGTCGAGTTGCCGATCGCGCGCCTCTTCGAGGACGGCGCGATCCGCGAGGAGTTGTTCGAGGTGCGCGAGTGGCGGCTACGAGCCGCCGCCTACCGCCACGCCGACCTGCGCATCTGGGGCGCCACCGCCCGCACCCTCGCCATGTTCGCCGCCGTCCTCGAGGAAGCGGATCTCCTCTAGCGCCCCGGCCCCAGCGCCTGCGTGGGGGCGGGGCCATCGTGCCGCACGGCCGCCCGCATATGGACCGCGTCCAGCAGCTCCATCAGCGGCCCGTGCAGGGCTTTGGGCGCCGCGACCACGCTGTGCCGCGCCCCCCGCCGCTTCGGGTTCCACCACCCTTCGCCACCGATGTCGGTCGCCTTCGCTCCCGCACGCTCCGCAACGAGGCCGGCCGCCGCGACGTCCCAGGCCGACAAACCTCCGTTCTGCACGAACGCGTCGAAGCGTCCGTTGGCCACGTACGCCAGCGCCAGAGCTGCGCTCCCCATCCGGCGATGGATGCGGATCCGCGGTGCGATCCGTCGCTCACGGCTGAGGCCGCCCTTCCCGATCACGGCGAGGCTGACCACCGCATCGGACAGCGAGTCCTTCGCCGAT
>JAICQM010000247.1 GCA_025937875.1 Chloroflexota bacterium | reverse complement strand
CGTCGACCACGCGGAGGTGGAGCTCGTCGAGCTGCTTCGGGGCCAGTGACGACGGGGCATCCATCATGAGATCGGTGCCCGACTGCGTCTTGGGGAAGGCCATCACCTCGCGGATGTTGTCGACCTCGGCGTAGAGGGCCGCCCATCGGTCCAGGCCGATCGCGATCCCGCCGTGCGGCGGCGCGCCGTACTCGAGCGCGTCAAGCAGGGCGCCGAACTCGTCGCGCATGCCGTCGATCGTGTGGCCCATGAGCGCGAACGCCTGCTCCAGCAGCGGGCGCTGGTGGATCCGGACCGATCCGCCGCCGGCCTCCCACCCATTGAGGGCCAGGTCGTACTGCTGCGCGCGGACGGCGCCCGGATCGGACTCGAGGAGCGGGATGTCCTCGGGCACCGGCGCGCTGAACGGGTTGTGGGTCGCGTCCCAGCGCTGCTCCTCCTCGACCCAGGCGAACATCGGGAAGCGGTGGACCCACACGTACCCCAGCACCCCCGGCTGGCGGAGCTCGAGCCGGTCGCCCAATGCCAGGCGCACGTGGCCGAGCGCCTCCGCGGCGGCGATGCGGTCGGCATCTGCCACGGCCAGCACGAGGTCGCCGGGGGACGCGCCGGTTGCCGCCAGCAGATCGGTCTCCTGGCCGGCCAGAAACTTGGCCGCCGGCCCGTGGAGGCTGCCGTCGGCCTGGACCGCGAGGTGGACGAGGCCCTGCGCGCCGTGGCGCCGGGCGAGGTCGATCAGCTCGTCGAGCTGCTTGCGCGTGTACCCGGCACAGCCGGGCGCGGTGATCGCGTAGACCGCGCCGCCGGCGGCGATCGGCTCGGCGAAGACGCGGAAGTCGACGCCGCGCAGCGTATCGGTCAGGTCGACCAGCTCCATGCCGAACCGGATGTCGGGCTTGTCGGAGCCGTAGCGGGCCATGGCGTCGGCGTAGGTCAGGCGCGGGAAGGGCTCGTGGAGGATCGGCCGCTCGGGAACGACCTCCTTCGCCACCCGGGTCACCACGCGCTCGACGGTCGAGATGACGTCCTCCTCCGTGACGAAGCTCATCTCGATGTCGACCTGGGTGTGCTCCGGCTGGCGGTCGCCGCGCAGGTCCTCGTCCCGATAGGCGTGGGCGAGCTGGTAGTAGCGGTCGTAGCCGGCAATCATCAGCAGCTGCTTGAGGACCTGCGGCGACTGCGGCAGGGCGTAGAACTCACCGGGCCGCAGGCGCGAGGGAACGACGAAGTCGCGCGCCCCTTCCGGCGTGGAGCGGATCAGGGTCGGCGTCTCGATCTCGACGAATCCCTCGTCCTCGAGGGCGTGCCGGATGCTGCTGGCCAGACGCGAGCGCAGCAGGATGCGCTGCTGCATCGGTGGCCGGCGGAGGTCCAGGTACCGATGCTTCAGGCGCAGCGACTCGTCGAGCCCGGCCTGCTGCTCGTTGACGTAGAACGGCGGCACGTTGCTGGGGTTGAGGACGCTCAGCCCGTCCACCGCGACCTCGATCTCGCCGGTGGTCAGCTCGGCATTGGTCGTGCCCGCGGGCCGATGTCGCACGACCCCCTCCACCTGCACGACCCACTCGTTGCGCGCCGCCTCGCCGGCACCATGGGCCTGCGGCGCGTCCTCGGCGCTGGTGACGACCTGGGTGATCCCGTGCCGGTCGCGGAGGTCGAAGAACGTCAGGTGGCCGTGATCACGGCGCCGATGCACCCAGCCAGCGAGGATGACGCGCTGGCCGACATGCTCGGCACGCAGCTCCCCGCAGGTATGGCTTCGCAGCGAGGTGCTGCCGGCGGCGGTCGACATGGGGCCGCCATGGTAGCCGATGCAACCTTCGTATCATCGGCCGCCGTGAATCTGATCCTGCTCGCCTCCCTGGCTCTTGCAGCCCTTCGGTCAGGTCAGCCGAACCGCGGCGACGACAGCGGGAATGTCCAGGTCGTCGCGCTGCTCGCCGCTGGCGAGGTCCTTGAGCGCCACGCGCTCCAACTCGCCCTCGCCGACAATCACCGCCCACCGTGCCCCGGCCTTGACCGCCGATTCGATCTGCTTCCCGAGCTTGCGCGCCGAGCCGTCGGGGCGAACCGCGATGCCCACATCGCGCAGCGCGCCCGCGACCCTGAGGCGCGCGACGCCGTCATCGGTCGCACCAACTACCGCGACCAGCGGCGGCGGAGCGGGCAGCGGCACGGCCTGGGCCTGCATGGCCAGGATG
>JAICQM010000086.1 GCA_025937875.1 Chloroflexota bacterium | reverse complement strand
GGCACGATTCGCTATTACGGCGTCGACCTGTACGACGACCGCGTCGACCCCGTGGAGGTCCGGCGCCGCATCGGGATGGTGTTCCAGAAGCCCAACCCGTTCCCCAAGTCGATCTACGACAACGTCGCCTTCGGCCCCCGCGTGGCCGGCTACCGCGGCGACATGGAGGAGCTGGTCGAGCGATCGCTGCGCCGGGCGGCGCTGTGGGACGAGGTCAAGGACAAGCTGCGCTCGCCGGGTACGGCGCTGTCCGGCGGACAGCAGCAGCGCCTCTGCATCGCGCGCGCCATCGCGGTCGAGCCCGACGTGATCCTGATGGACGAGCCATGCAGCGCCCTGGACCCCATCGCCACGCTGCGCATCGAGGAGCTGATGCACGAGCTGAAGGAGAACTACACGATCGTCATCGTCACCCACAACATGCAGCAGGCCGCCCGCGCCAGTGACCTCACCGCCTTCCTCACCATGGGCAACGATCGGGCCGGCTACCTGGTCGAGATGGCGTCCACCGCATCGCTGTTCACCCGGCCGGCGAACCAGCTGACCGAGGACTACATCACGGGGCGCTTCGGATGACCGACACCGATCCGATGGAACCGCGCCTGCGGCGCGAGCACGGCAACCTGCGCTCCGTCTTCGACGAGGCGATGTCGATGGTCAAGGACGACGTCCTGCGCCTCGGGGCGCTGGTCGAATCGGCGCTCGAGCGCGCCGGGCGTGCCCTCCAGGAGCGCGACATCGAGCTGGCCGACCAGGTGCGCTGGGACGACGCGCACGTCAACGAGCTCCAGCGGCGAGTCAACCAGGAGGTCACCACGGCGATGGCCCTTCAGCAACCGATGGCTCGCGACCTGCGCGAGCTGCTGGCCCTGTACCACGCCGCCGCCGAGCTGGAGCGGATGGGCGACTACGCGGTCAACATCGCCAAGCTGGCGCAGCAGCTCTCGGACGAGCCGGAAGCGCCGCTCCTGCCCCAGATACCGCAGATGGAGCGGCTGTGCCGGGAGCAGCTCCATGACGCGATGCGTGCCCTCGTCGACGTCTCGGAGGAGGCGGCGCGGGCGGTGTGCGCACGCGACGACGAGCTGGATGCTCTCTATAACAGCGTCTACGAGGCCTCGATGGACCTCATGGCGGCTCACCCGGACCGGGTACGGCAGGCGACCCACATGCTGTTCGCGGCGCATCACCTCGAGCGCCTCGGCGACCGGGTGACCAACATCGGCGAGGACGTGGTGTACGTGGCCACCGGCCAGGTCGAGGATCTCAACGCGTGAGTCGGCGCCGGATCCTGGTGGTCGAGGACGACCGCACTCTGCGCACCGCGCTGGCCTTCAATCTGACTCGCGAGGGATACGAGGTCCAGACCGCGGTCGACGGTGAACAGGCGCTGGGAATCGCCCGCGGAGGCACCCTCGACCTCGTCCTGCTCGACGTCATGCTGCCCGGCATGAGCGGCGTGGAGGTGCTGCGCGTCCTGCGTCGCGACGGTGTGACGACACCGGTGATCGTCCTGTCGGCCAAGGGAGACGAGATCGATCGCGTCGTCGGCCTCAAGGTCGGCGCCGACGACTACGTCGCCAAGCCCTTCTCGCGCCCTGAGCTTCTGGCCCGCATCGAGGCCGTCCTGCGCCGCGGGCGGCGAGAGCTGGCCGAGTCGGGCGCCGGCGACGAGGGTTCGCAGGTGCTGGAGATCGGTCCGGTCCGGATCGACTTGGCGGCGCGGCTCTTGGAGCTTGACGGACAGCCGATCCACGTGTCGGTCAAGGAGTTCGACCTGCTGGCCCATCTTGCGGCCCATCCAGGCCGCATCTTCACCCGCGAACAGCTGCTGGCACGCATCTGGGGCTACGACTACGGTGGCGAAACGCGCACGGTCGATGTCCACATCAGCTGGCTGCGCGGGAAGCTGCGCGCGGTCGACGGCCACAACTGGTTCCGCACGGTGCGCGGCGTAGGGTACGCGTTCTCGCCGCCGGTAGCGGCATGATCGACGGCCTTCAGGCGGCGGCGTTCGACGCCCTCCTGGCACGCACCGGCGGTGTCGTCCTCCTCATCATCGACGAGCGGCTGCGCATCCTGCGCGCCGGCGCGGAAGCCGCGCGCTTGACCGAGCGTGACGTCGCGGACCTCGAGGGGATGAGCCTCATCGCCGCCTTCGGCAGCGCCGGGCTGGATGCCGTGTGCCGGGAGGCGGCCACCAGCGGCCAGCCGAGGTCCGGCGAGGCCGAGCTGGGGCGTGCCGGCTCTGAGCGCGCGTTCGCGATCGAGGTGGTGCCCATCCCCCACTCGGGCGCCTTCGTCGTCGCCCTGCGCGACGTCAGCCCCCTGCGTCGCGTGGAGCGCGTGCGACGCGACTTCGTGGCCAACATCAGCCACGAGCTGCGCACCCCGCTGGCCTCGATCAAGCTGCTGGCCGAGACGCTCAACGCCGGCGCGATCGAGGACGAGGCCACGGCCCGCGACTTCGTGACCCAGATCGAACGCGAGACCGATCACCTGGCCCAGCTCGTCGACGAGCTGCTCGACCTCTCGCTCATCGAGTCGGGCGAGACGACCCTCGTCATCGAGGCGCTCGATCCCGACGTCGTGCTCAACGCGGTGGCGGGGCGAATCGGTCCGGTCGCCCAGCGGCGTGGCATCGGGGTCGTGCGTTCGGGGCCCGGCGAGCACCGCGTGCGAGCCGCGGGGGACGCGGGACGCCTCGGCCAGGCCATCCTCAACCTCGCCCACAACGCGGTGAAGTACAGCCATCCCGGAGGCGAGGTCCGGCTCGCGTGGGAGCCGCGCCGCGACCGTGTGCGCTTCACCGTCGCCGACGATGGGATCGGCGTTCCCGAGGCACACCGCGAGCGGATCTTCGAGCGCTTCTACAAGGTCGATCGAGCGAGGGCCCGCGATCCAGCCGACGAGCCGGCACACGAGACGCTCGGCGGCAGCTCGGGGCTGGGACTGGCCATCGTGCGTCACATCGCCGAGGCACATCGTGGCGCGGTGGGCCTCGAGAGCGTGGATGGCCGCGGGTCCACCTTCTGGATCGAGGTCCCGGTCGCTGGCTCGGCGGGCTGAGGTCCGTCGTGTCGCCGGGCAGGACTCGTGCCGCGGCGCGTGCTAGCCTGTGGCTGAGTCCTTGCCCACGCACCTATCGATACGACCGATGCCCGCCTCTCCCGCCCCCACGACGAACGTCTCGACGCTGACCGCGCACGACCCGCGCCTCGCTGCGTGGGCGACGTTCCTGCGGGCCCACGCCCGGGTCACGCGTGCGCTGGAGCGCGAGCTGCATGACGAGCAGCGGATGGCGCTGGCCGATTACGACGTCCTTGTCCAGCTCGCCGCCGCTACCCCGCACCAGCTGCGCATGGGGGAGCTCGCCGACCGGCTGCTGCTCTCGCGGAGTGGCATCACGCGGCTCATCGACCGCCTCGAGCGCGCCGGGTACGTCACGCGCGCCACGTGCGACACCGACCGGCGCGGTTCGTGGGCGGTCCTGACCGATGCGGGCTACGCCCGGCTGCGGGAGGCGACCCCATCGCATCTGCGGGGTGTCGCCGAGCACTTCATCGACCGCATCCCGTCCGACGAGCTGGCCGCCCTCGAGGAGACGCTGGCCCGCGTCCTCGACTAGGACGCGACGAGGCTATTCGTCGAGCAGGGCCCGGATCATCGGCGCCCGTGGATCCTCCGGCGCCGCCTGCAGGAACGCCTCGAACTGCGCCCGCGCCCCGGCATCGTCTCCCTGCTCGCGGGCCACGAGCCCGCGCAGGAACGGCAGGTCGGGTGAGTCGGCGGCGACCGTCGCCATCCGGTCCAGGGTCGCCGTCGCGGCGTCGAGCGCGCCGGTCCGCAGCTGCGCGGTCGCCAGCCGCGCATAGGCGGATGCATTGGCCGGCTGCAGGTTGACGAGGAGCACCAGCGAGGCCTGGGCGCGTTCCAGGTCGGCTCGGGTATCGCCCTCCAGGTAGGCATCGGCGAGGTCGGAGAGGGCCTGTGGATCACGGGCGTTGGCCTCGAAGCGCGCCAGCGCGTCCTCGATCCGGTCGCGGCGCGGGTCGGCGGTGCGGTTGGCAAGGCCGATCGGCGCCGGCAGCAGCAGCCCCACCACGACCAGCCCGGCGATCACCGCGCCGGCGACCGCCAGGGAACGGCGCGCCCCGCCCTGGCGCCGGGGTGCGTCGTCCTCACCGCGGGCGGCATCGAGCTCATGGAGCGTCCGCGCCGCGATCGCCTCGGCCTCGGCCCGCGCGGCGGCATATCCCGCCGCGTCGAGCGAGCCGGCACGGTGGTCGGCCTCCACGTCGCGCAGGCCGTCGAGCGCGATCCGGTGCCGCAGCTCGAGTGCGTCACGGTCGCCGTGGGGCACGCCGGGGGCGCGGCGCAGCAGCGGGACCGCGACCGCGGCGGCCGCCAGGAGGCCGATGGCCAACGTGGCCAGCAGGTCAGCCATCGAGCGACTCCGCCTCGCGGGCCAGGCGCCTTCGTGTCTCGTCGTCGACCTGCGCCGGCTCGGTCACCGGTGCGGGTCGCCGGCGGAGCAGCCACAGCCCCAGTACGCCGACCGAGGCGGCGATCGCGAGCAGCGGCAGCAGCCAGGCCAGCGGGGAGGCGGGCCGGAGCAGGATCCAGGACCCGTAGCGGTCGACGAAGTGCTGGCGCACCTCGTCCGCCGTACGCCCCGCCGCCAGCTGGGCGCTGATCTCGGCGCGGATCGCGTTGGCGGCCGCGGTGCGCGACTCGGCCACCGAGAGGGCCTGGCAGTCCGGGCAGCGCAGCTCGGCGGCCAGCGTCTGGGCCACCGGCTCGGCGCGGGGACCGGTGATGGCGGCCACGGCCAGGATCCCGCCCAGCGCCAGGACGGCTGCCACCGCCAGCGGCCCAACCCACGCCCTCATGAGGCGTCGACCCCGATCGCGGCCAGGCCCTCGGCCATTGCCCGCGTGCTGACCGGCCCCACGACCCGGTCGCGGATGATGCCATCCGCGTCGACGAAGTACGTCTCGGGCGGCCCGGTGACGCCGAAGTCGATCGCCAGGCTCCCGTCATCCACGGCATCCGGCCAGCCGCCGTCGCCGTAGCGGCGGAGCCAGGCGGCGGCCCGCTCCGGCGAGTCCTGGTACACGACGCCCACCAGCTGTACCTCGCCGCCCAGCCGCTGCGCGGCGTCCAGCAGCACCGGGTGCTCGTCGACGCACGGACCGCACCAGCTGGCCCAGAAGTTGATGACCGCCGGGCGACCAACCAGGTCGGCATCGGTCAGCGTCGTGCCGTCGAGGGTGGGCAACGAGAAGGTGGGCAGCGCCTTGCCCACGACCCGCGACGGGATCGTGCGCGGGTCGACCCCGATGTTGGCGAACAGGAGCCAGCCGACCGGCAGGAGCAGCACCGGCAGGAGCAGCCAGCGCACCCCGGAGCGCATCACGGTGACGCGCCCTCAGCCGGGACCGATGCCGGCGCGTCGCGCCGGCCCGCAGCCGCGACCTCGGCCATCGCCAGCCGCCGCCGCTCGGGCCAGGCGGCGAAGACGGCCCCGGCCACGACGACGAAGCCGCCGACCCAGATCCACGCCACCAGCGGGTTGAGGAACACCTGGAGCGACGCGGCGCCGCCGTTCGCATCGGCCTGGAGGAGCGTGACATAGAGGTCCTCGGTGGCGAACGTGCGCACGCCCGGCGTGGCGATCGGCGTCGTCGAGCTGGGGTAGTCGCGTTGTGCGGTGGCCAGCGACCCCGACTGGGCGCCCCCGTAGTCAACCACGGCCCGTGTCTCGATCACGCGCGCGTCGTCGGGGAGCGGCTCCACCACCACCTCGCGCAGGGTGAGCGTGTAGCCGCCGATCGTCATCGACTCGCCGACGTCGAGCGTCGCGGCCGCCTGGCGCGCCCCCGTGGCGCTGACCGCGACCGAGATCGCCATCAGGCAGATGCCGGCGTGGACCAGGTAGCCCCCGTAGCGGCGCCGGTTGCGCGTCGCCAGGCGCCATGCGGCCACGGGTGGCGGCTCGCCCCGCGTCCGCGCTCGCGAACGAGCCCCGCGCACGACCTCGTCACCGAGAACGCCGACCACGAAGACGGCCAGGAAGAGCGTCCCGAGCTGCGCGATGCCGCGCATCCCGAGCAGCACGCCGGCCAGCGTGAGCGCAACCGCCAGCAGGGCCGGACCGGCGAAGCGCTCGCGGATCGTGGACCACGAGGTCCCGCCCCACGGCAGCGCGGGACCGATCGCCATCAGGAAGATGAGGGCGGCGAAGAGCGGGGCGTTGATGGCATTGAAATAGGGGGCGCCGACGCTGATGCGCTCGCCGGTGGCCGCCTCCACCACCATCGGCAGCATCGTCCCGAAGAGGACCACGACCGTCAGTCCCAGGAAGAGGACGTTGTTGAGCAGGAAGGCCGATTCGCGGCTCACCGCCAGCGGCGGCGGCCGGCGGTCCGCCAACGCTGGCAGCCGCCACAGCAGCAGGCCCAGCCCGCCACCCAGGGCGAGGAGGATGGCCACCGCGAACCAGGGCCCGATCGACGAGGCGGTGAACGCGTGCACGCTGGCCACCACCCCGCTGCGGGTCAGGAACGTCCCGACCAGGGTGAGGACGAACGTGAAGACGACGAGGGCCATGGTGAACACGCGCAGGCCGCCTCGCCGCTCGGCGACCATGCTGGAGTGGATGAAGGCGGTCGCCGCCAGCCATGGCATGAGCGCCGCGTTCTCGACCGGGTCCCAGGCCCAGTAGCCGCCCCAGCCGAGGACCTCGTAGCTCCACCACGCCCCGGCCACGATGCCGGCGGTGAGGAAGATCCACGGGATCACCGTCCAGCGCCGCACGATGGCCAGCCACTCCGCCTGCGTGCGCCCGGTGACCAGCGCCGCAACGCCGAACGCGAACGGCACCGCGAGCCCCGTGTAGCCGAGGTACAGGAGCGGCGGGTGGAGGCCCATGAACGGATGGTTCTGGAGCAGGGCGTTCGGACCGTTGCCCTCGGCCGGCACCGGCGTGAGGCGCTCGAACGGGTTGCCCGGCCAGGCCATGACCGCGAAGAAGAAGGCGCTCACCAGGGCAAGCGTCACGCCAACCCACGGCATGAGCTCGGCGTGCCGGTTGCGATACCGATGCAGGACCAGCCCGCTCCAGCCGGTGAGCAGCAGCGCCCAGAAGAGGATCGAGCCCTCCAGTGCCGCCCACAGGCTGATGACGCTGTAGAAGGGGGGCGTCGTGGTGGCGTTGTTGCGCGCGACGTAGGCGATGCTGAAGTCGTGCCCGAGCAGGGATGCCATCATCGCGACGCTCGCCGCCGCCGCCAGCGCGAACGCGGCCAGCATGGCGTGCCGACCGCTCGCGACCGCGGACCGATCGCGCCGCCGCGCGCCGAGCCCGAAGGCGAGCGTCGCGTACAGGGAGAGCGCCAGGGCCACGACGATCGCGGCGTGACCGATGGTGGGCAGCATGCCTACGAGCCGGGGTCGATGACCTGCGACGGCAGCGCGCCATCGCTCGGGGCCACGTAATTCTCGTCGTGCTTGACGATCACCTCGTCGGGATCGAAGACGCCGTCGGCGCCCAGGGTGCCCTGCACCACGACACCGACGTTCTCGCGCGGGCAGAACGCCGTCTCACCGGGGGCGGTCGCGACCGGGATGCGAGTCTGGTTGTCGGTCAGCGTGAAGCGCACGCCGCCGCCGGCGCAGTCGAGCGTGCCGGATTCGACCAGGCCGCCAAGCCGTATGGCCTGGCCGACGGCCGCGTCGCCCCGCGCCACCAGCTCGGTCGGGGTCTGGTAGTAGACCAGCGCGTTGCCGATGTTGGCCAGCGCAACCGCGGCGATCACGGCGGCCAGCGCGGCGACCAGTGCGTAGAGTGGCCAGCGG
>JAICQM010000056.1 GCA_025937875.1 Chloroflexota bacterium | reverse complement strand
GGTAGCCGATCTGGGTTCCGCTCTCGACCAGCGACTGCAGGCCGGGCCAATCGGGCCCGTCGCCGTGGTAGAAGGTGGCCAGGAACTCGTCTCGCGCACGTTCACCCTTCGAGATCTCGTCGAGCGAATCCTCGATCTGGCCGGTGAAGCCGAGCTCGACCAGCGCTCCGAAATGCTCCTTGAGGAGTCGGGTGACCGCATACGCCGTGAATGTCGGCACCAGCGCCTTGCCCTGGCGCCAGACGTAGCCTCGTCGCTCGATGGTCGAGATGATCGAGGCGTACGTGGACGGGCGGCCGATGCCGTCCTCCTCCAGGCGCTTGACCAGCGACGCATCGGTATAGCGCGCCGGGGGCGTCGTCTCGTGGCCGGCGGCCTCGAGCGAGTCGAGCGCGAGCGGCCCGTCGACCGTGACCTGGTCGCCCACGGCGAGCTTGGGCAGCAGCGTTTCCTTGTCCCCCAGCTCGGCGGCGGGGTCGTCGGAGCCCTCGACGTAGGCACGCAGGAAGCCGGGGAACTGCACCGTCCTGCCCGATGCGCCGAACACGTGCGGCCCGCCGGGACCGGTGGCCGTGATCTCGACGGCGGTGCGCAGGAGTCGGGCGTCGGCCATCTGCGAGGCCACCGCCCGCTTCCAGATCAGCTCGTACAGGCGCTGCTCGTCGCGGCCCAGGCGCTGCTCGACGCGTGTCGGCGTGTCGGCGAAGTCGGTGGGCCGGATCGCCTCGTGCGCCTCCTGCGCGTTCTTGACCCGGGTCTTGTACTGGCGCGGCCCGCCGTAGAACTCGTCGCCGTAGAGGCCGCGGATCGCCGCCGCGGCCTCGGTGAGCGCACGCTGGCTCAGCGTCGTCGAGTCCGTGCGGTGGTAGGAGATGATGCCTTCCTGGAACAGCCGCTGCGCCGCAGCCATGGTGCGATCAGCCGAGAATCCAAGCTTGCGGTTGGCCTCCTGCTGCAGCGTGGAAGTTGTGAACGGCGCCGACGGCCCCTGGTTGACGGGCCGCTCCTCGACCGCGGTGACCTCCCACGGCAGCGCGCCGCGCAGGGCATCGCGCAGCTCGGTGGCTTCTCGCTCATCGAGCATCCGGACGTTTCGGTCGCGGAGCTCGCCGGTCGCCGGGTCGAAGTCGCGCCCGGTGGCGAGGCGGACATCGGCGATTCGCTGCAACGTGGCGGTAAAGGTGGCACCCGCGGTCCGCAGGTGGCTCTCGAGGCCCCAGTACAGGCTCGAGCGGAAGCGGCTGCGCGCCTCCTCGCGCTCGACGATGAGCCGGACGGCGACGCTCTGCACCCGACCCGCGCTGAGGCCGGTCTGCACCTTCTTCCACAGCACCGGCGAGATCATGTACCCGTACAGGCGGTCGACGATCCGACGGCTCTCCTGGGCATCGACCAGCTGCAGGTCGATGTCGCGCGCCTCATCGATCGCGCGGCGCACCGCTTCCTCGGTGATCTCGTGGAATTCGATGCGCCGCACCGGTACTGTGGGCTTGAGCACCTCGCGGAGGTGCCAGCTGATGGACTCGCCCTCGCGATCGGGGTCGGTCGCCAGCAGGACTTCCGGCGCGTCCTTGAGGGCGGCCCGCAGGTCGCGGATCCGTGCTGCCTTGTCGCGCGGGACGACGTAGTACGGCCGGAAGCCGTTGTCGACGTCGACCCCCATGCGGCCCCACGGCTTGTCCTTGATGCCGGCCGGGACCTCGCTGGCGTTCTCCGGCAGGTCCCGAACGTGCCCGATGCTGGCCTCGACGCGATAGTCGTCACCAAGGAGACGCGCGAGCGTCCTCGCCTTCGCAGGCGATTCGACGATCACGAGAGGCTTCGACATCGTGGTCCGCCCTGCTGATTCGGTCAGCGAGTGTAGCACCGACCCCCTGGGCGTCCGGCGAACGTCGTCAGCCGGTCAGCCAGCGAAATCCCAGACCACGTAGACGCGGCCGCCGGAGGCGGCGATCCCCACCCCGACCCGCGAGTAGTTGGGATTCAGGATGTTGGCGATGTGGTTGAAGTGCCCCGGATAGGGCTCCGACATGAACACGCCGTGGCAGTAGTTCAGGGTGGGCACCACCCCGATCCCGCTGTGGTAGCAGATGTTCTCGCCGGCCCGGCTGTACCCCACGCCGGCGCGCGACAGGCGGGTGTGCACCGTCGACCCATCGCGCCCGGTGTGGCTGAAGTAGTTGTATCGCAGCATGTCCCAGGCATGGGCGTTGGCGACCGCGGTCACGGCGCCGTCCAGGGCGAGCGGCCGGAAGCCATACGCGGCTCGCGACGCGTTGATCTGGTTGAGCGCGTACTGGACCGCGTCGCCGGACGGTGCCGGTGGCGGCGGTGCGGGAGGTCGCGGAGCAGACGGCCCAGACGGCCGCGTGGGCTCGGCGGGCGTGGCTGCGGCAGCCGCCGCCGGCACCACCGTGCGGAACGCGTACGACCGCTCCACGAGGTTGCCGTCGGCATCAGCGGCGCCGGTGAGTGCGACCGAGATCGTGCTCGCCTGCGGGAAGTCGGCGTCGGCGGTGAACGTCAGATGCGTCCGTTCCCGGTTCCAGCTCAGCTTGCCGGTCACCGCGGCATCGGCGGTGACGTTGGTGACGCTGAACGCTCGCGCGACGCTGGCGACGTTCATGGGCTGACTGAAGCGCAGGCTCAGCGTGCGCCCGGAGACGTCTCGTGCGCCGATGTTGGGGCGCACCGATGCCAGCTGAGCGCCTTCCCGAGTAGTGAATGAGAAGCTGGTGTCACCGCCGATGCGGTTGCCCTCGACGTCGCGGGCACCGCCCAGGCTGATCGCGTAGCGGCTGTGCGGCGTGAACGGCGTGGTCGGCTCGAACGTCATCCGGTTGCCGCTCCACGCGAACGCGCCCTCGACGGCCGGGGTGATGACGAAGGCGGCCTCGGTGGCGGCACGGTCCATGGCCGTGCTGAACTCGAACGATACGCCGGTCCGCGACGAGACGCGGCTGGCGGTGTCGGCCGGCTGGGCGGCCACGACCGCGAGCTCGTCCGCCTCGGCAGCCGCGACCGCGGCAACGTCCGGCGCGAGGCTGGCGGCCTTGATCGAGATGGGCGCGAACCGCACCTGGAAGTCGACGATGCTGGGGGCGGTCTCGGTCGTGAAGCTCACGTTGGCCGGGGCACCAAGTTCGGCCCCGCCCTGGGTCCGAGCGATGCCCGGCACGCCGACGACGTAGCGCTGGTCGGTCATCCAGCGCGTCGCGGGGGCGACGCGCACGGTTCGATTGTCGGGGCTCCAGCCGAAGACGACCGGCTGGGCCGGGTCGACGCGCAGCGCGCTCTCCACCGAAGCACGGTCCATCGGCTCAGGGAAGCGGAGGGTGACGGCCTCGTCGGTGGCGATGCCGACGCCGACGTTCTGGGGGAGCAGCGAGGACGCGACGGAGGGTCGGTCGGGGGCCCGGCCGGCCTGGCTCGGGCTCTGCTGCGAGATGGCAAAGACGATCGCGAGTGCTACGGCCACCACGGAGATGCGAGTGATCGCATGGTGGCGGGTCAGCAGGGGGATCAGCGATTCGCTCTGGGCGCGCAAGGCAGCGCGGACGGTGCGGATCGAACGCAATAGACAGGGGCTCCCTAGGGAATGTGTTCCTCCATCGTGGGCACTCGGAGGCAAGGTGATTCGCGGCGCAGTATAGCCCGATTCGCCCGCGTCACGCCGAATCGGCAACACGCGACCCTCCCCCGCGACCCCGCGCCAGGAGGGTTGGGTGGAACGTCGCGCCCCCGTAGCTGGTCGCCAGGCCGCGCGCTTCAAGCAGGGTAAGCGCGCTCGCCAAGGCCCCTGCCGGCATCTTCAGCAGCCGCATCAGCTCCTCGATCGAGGCGCTGCGCCGAAGGAGCGAGCCAAGGACCAGGCCCTCCACTTCCGACAGCGCCGCCACGGGGCGATCCGCGGGTACGAGGTGGATGCCCAGGCGCTGCAGCAGGCCGCCCGACGAGGTCACGATCGTGGCCGACTGGTCGGCGATGAGGCGGTTGCAGCCGCTGGACGCGGCCGCATCGATCGGGCCCGGCACGGCGTACAGCTCACGCCCCAGTGCCAGCGCCAGCGACGCCGTAAGCAGGGCCCCGGATCGGTCCGGCGCCTCGACGACCACGACCGCCGCCGAGAGGCCGGCGATGAGTCGGTTGCGCCGCGCGAAGTCGGGGCGACCGACCCCGGCCCCGGGTGGCACCTCGCTGACCAGCGCCCCGCCGGCGGCGACGATCTCGGCGGCAAGCGAACGATGGCGCGGCGGATAGACGCGATCCAGCGGCGACGGAAGGACGGCAACGCTGCGCCCGCCCGCCTCCACCGCGGCGCGATGCGCCTCGCCGTCGATCCCGAGCGCCAGGCCCGACAGCACCACGAGACCTGCCCGGGCCAGCGCGTCGCCGATGTCGATCGCTGCGCTGCGCCCGTAGCCGCTCGCCCGGCGCGTGCCGACGACCGCGATCGACGTGGCGTGCAGGGCGTCGCTCGCCCCGCGCACGTAGAGGACCGGCGGCCGCGGGTCGAGCTGGGCCAGGGTGCCGGGGTACTCGTCGTCGAGGGCGGTGACGACGCGGCCGTCGCATGCCCCCAGCAGTCGCTGGACGCCGGCGTAGGTCCGTGCGACGGATTCGCCCGACTGCCGGCGCAGGTGGGCAGCCGCATCGGGCGGCGCCCGGTGGATGAGGGGCACCAGGTCCGGGCCGGCAGCCAGCGCGGCGCGCGCGGACCCGTACGCCCGCAGCGCGGCGGCGAAGCTGGCGGGGCCCATCCCGGGCACCAGCGACAGCGCCACCCAGGCGGCGCGATCCGCGAACGGGTCCATGGCCCGCAGGTCGAGGTCATGCCAGGATGCGCGGGCGGCGTGGATGGGGCGGCCCGCACGCGACGCCGGCCCTCCCGCCAGCGCGTCGAGCGCCTCCTCACCGCGCGGGCCGCGGGAGCCGACGCCGATCATCGGTCGATACCGGGGCGGTAGTGGAGGGCCTCCAGGACGTGCGCCGGGTCCGCGGCCACGCTTCCCTCGAGATCGGCGATGGTGCGGGCGACCCGCGCCGCCCGATGCAGCCGCCGCGGCGACAGCAACAGCCGCTCGCCCTCGCGAACGAGGGTGTGGACCGCACGTCGCCCCAGCCAGTCGTCGGCCAGGAGGCGGCCGGCGGCGACGTCGGCATTCAGTAGGCCCTGTCGCTCGAGCTGCCGGTCCCGGGCGGCGGCGATGCGACGGGCCACGACCCGGCTGGGGACCCGACCATCGATCTCCGAGAGCAGTGATGCGGGCTGCTCCATCGTCACCCACAGGTCGATCCGGTCGCGCAACGGCCCCGAGATGCGCATCGCGTACCGGCGGGCAGCCCCGTCGTCGCAGGTGCACAGCCGGCGGTCGCTGCGCAACCAGCCGCAGGGACAGGCATTGGCCGCGGCGAGCAGCTGGAACGCCGCCGGGAGAGTCACCGCCCCCTCGACGCGTGCCACGGTCACGGACCCGGCCTCGAGGGGCTGGCGCAACGCGTCGAGTGCGTCGGCACGGAAGTGCCGCAGCTCGTCGAGAATGAGCAGGCCCCGATGCGCCAGGGATGCCTCGCCGGGCCGGACCCGTGGGCCGCCGCCCACCAGCGCCTGGGCCGACACCGTGTGGTGGGGCTCGCGGACCGGGCGCTCGCGCCGCACCGGGGCGGCCCGGTCGAGCAGCCCGGCGACCGAGTAGATCCGGCTGACCTCGGCCGCCTCGCCCTCGTCGAGTGGTGGCAGCAGGCCGCGTGCGGCGCGCAGCAGGAGCGTCTTGCCGGTACCGGGCGGGCCCTCGAGGAAGCAGTGGTGGCGGCCCGCCAGCGCGACCTCCAGGGCGCGGCGCGCCACGGACTGCCCGATCACCTCGGTCAGGTCCGGTGCGTCGCTGGGCACAACGTCCGGGATCGGCGCCGGGTCCGCCACCGGCAGCAGCGCGGTACGGCTGACATGGCCGATCACCTCGCGCAGCGTGGCCGCGCCGACCACCGCGATGCCGCGCACCGCGGCCGCCTCCCCGACGGCGTCGCGGGCCACGATCGCCTCGGACAGGCCGGCGGCGCGCGCGGCGTCGACGAGGGCCAGGGCACCGGGCAGGCGACGGATCCCGCCGTCGAGTGCCAGCTCGCCGAGAAGCGCGCTGGTGGACAGCCCGTCGGCGTGCGGCAGTTGTCCCGACGCGGCCAGGATCCCGATCGCGATCGCCAGGTCGTACGCGGTGCCCTCCTTGGGCAGGTCGGCCGGAGCCAGGTTGACCGTGATCCGTCGCGGCGGCACCTCGAACCCGCTGTTGCGGATGGCACTGCGCACCCGCTCCCGCGCCTCGAGGACGGCACCGCCGGCGAGCCCGACGATGGTCAGGCCGGGCAGGCCATGGGCGACGTCGACCTCGACCCGGACCGGGACCGCCTCGACCCCGAGCACGGTCGCAGTGCTGACCTGGGCGAGCATGGGCACCTCCGGACGGAGGCACGAGCGAGGACGAGAAAATGCCGGCCGCCCACCTGCTCGCCTCCCTATGCGGCGGCGACCGGCGGGAGGCAGGCTACGCGGTGGGCCGTTATCGGCCGCTTAGCGGACGGTTATCTCGCCCGGCAGGAGGGCGTCAGGTGCGGGCGGCGACCGGCTCGGCGGCGAACTCGGCATCCATGGCGCGCGCAAAGTCGATGATCGAGCGCGCCAACGGGGCATCGGGCCGGGAGGACATGATCGGCTCGCCCGAGTTGAGGGCGCTGATCGCGCCGCGATACTCGTTGATGATCTGATAGTCGATCTGGCGGCCGAGTGCCGACTCGGCGTTGTTGACGTTGATGCCGGTGTAGGCGTTGGACCGATTCAGGACGAGCTGCACCTTGGAGCGCTCGTAGCCGAGCGAGCCCATCGTCTCCAGCACGAGGCGCACGTTCTTGAGGCATGACAGGTCGGCGGTCATGACCACGAAGATGACATCGGCCTCGTCGAAGAGCTGGAGGTTGAAGTCGTCGATGGTCTTGACCATGTCGATCAGGGTGTAGTCGTAGGCGCGCCGCGCCAGACCCAGCAGCTTGCTGAGCGAGTCGGGATCGCTGCGCTGGCGCTCGACCACCAGGTCGGCCGCCTCCGGCGAGGGTGGTGCCAGCAGCAGGTCGACGCCGGAGTGGTGGTGGACCATGAGCTTGCGCAGCAGGTCGACGTCAAGGTCCGGCTCGCTCACCGCGTTGACGATGCTCGCGGTGTCCAGCGCGAGGTCCATGAACACGCGCAGGTCGCCGAACTGGAGGTTGGCGTCGATGAGCGCCGTCTTGCGCCCGATCTCGCGCGCCAGGCCGATGGCGGTATTGATGGCGATCGTGGTCGTCCCCACGCCGCCCTTGGCGCCGTAGAACACCGCCAGGCGGCCGAGGGTCGGCTGTTCGCCGCCCGTGGCTGGCCGGGACGGGCCGCCTCGTGACAGGAGCGCCTTGATCTTGGCCATCAGCTCCAGCGGGTGGAACGGCTTGACGATGTCGTCGTCGGCGCCCGCGCGCAGGCCCTTGACCCGCTCCTCGACCTCCGCCTCGGCGGTGAGCATGATGATCGGTACGCGATGTCCGCCCTGCTCCGCGCCGCGGATCTGTTGGGTGGCCGCGTACCCGTCCAGCTTGGGCATGGCGACGTCCATCAGGATCAGGTCCGGCGCCTCGCTGGCAGCCATCTCGACGCCCGCCGCGCCATCGGACGCGATGACGACCTCGTATCCCTCCTGCTTGAGAGTGAAGACGAGGACGCGCTGGATGTTCAGGTCGTCATCGACGACCAGGACCTTGGTGGCAGCCATGCAAGCTCCGTACGGGAACAGGTGGGAGTCGGCCGATTATATCCAGTGCGCCCGGAACCCCCATGCACCGATCATCCCAGTACCGATGCGGCCGCCGATGACGGCCGGGCGGCGCCGCGCGGCGGCGGATCGAGGAAGCGGGCCAGGAAGCCGAGCACGCGCCGCTCGTACGCCTCGCCGGCCACCCAGCGCGCGCTGGCGTGCTCCGCGCCGTCGACGATCCACAGCTCCTTGGGCTCCTTCGCCGCGTCATACAGGCGCTGCGACTGGCGCCAGCTGATGAGCGCGTCCTCGCGCGGAGCGATGAGCAGCAGCCCGCGCGGCGCGATGTGCGCCACGCGGTCGATGGGCGAGATGAGGCGCGTGCCCGCCCGGAGCGCGGAGGCGGCCACGATGAGGCGCGATCCCAGCCCCGCGAACGGGTACCGCTCGGCACGCATCCGACTGGCGACCGGGTGATGGAGGTCAGCAAACGCCGCATCCGCCACCACCGCGGTGACCGGCAGGTCCGGTGCGGCCACGATCGCCACCGCGGCGCCCATGGAGAGGCCCATCAGCGCTATCGGCCCCATGCCGCGGTGCTCCAGGAAATGCACCGCGGCGGCCACGTCGCGCCGCTCCAGCGAGCCGAGGGTGATCGGTCCCGGATCGCTGACGCCGTGGCCGCGGAAGTCGAACTGGAGGACGTGGTAGCGGCGGCGCAGCCAGGGCGTGAAGGCGGCCAGCTCGCCCAGCCGGTGGCCGGTGAAGCCGTGCATGACGATGACCGCCGAGCGCGTCTCGCGCTCGGCGGGGATGAGCCAGCCGGACAGGGTCACGCCGTCATCGGTCGTGAAATGGACGTCCTCCGAGGGCAGCTGGAGGTCGGCCGGCGACGTGGGCCAGCCCTCCATCGGCGGCTCGAAGGGGCGCGTCTCGGGACGCACCAGGCGCTTGGAGCCGACGACGCTGAGGTAGCCGAGATACCCGGCGGTGACCGCGCCGACGATGCGACCCAGCCAGGCGATCAGCCCGTGCCGGCGGGGAGTCATCCGGCCCCGCGGTCGCCCTCGGCGGCGCGCATCATGGTGCCGATCGGCCGCGTGAGCTCGGCCAGCTCCATGGGCACGATCCACTTCGTGCTCTCACCGACGGCCAGTGCCTTGAGCGCCTCCAGGTACTGGAGCGCCATCGTCTTGTCGTCGATGCCCTGCGCCGCCCCGAAGATGGTCTGCAGCGCGTTGGCGTAGCCCTCGGCGCGCAGGATCTGGCTCTGGCGCTCGCCCTCGGCACGGAGGATGTTCGACTGCTTGTCGCCCTCGGCGACGTTGATGGTCGCCTGCCGGGTGCCCTCCGACTCGGTGATGACGGCGCGCCGGTTGCGCTCGGCGCTCATCTGGCGGTTCATCGCCTCCTGGATGTCGCGCGGCGGGACGATCTCGCGGATCTCGACGCTGGTGATCTTGACGCCCCAGCGGTGCGTCACCTCGTCGAGCTTGGTGCGCAGGATGTTGTTGATCTCCTCGCGCTTGGCGAGCACATCGTCGAGCGGGATGTCGCCGATCACGGCGCGCAGCGTCGTCGCGGCCAGGGCCTGCGAGGCGCCGGTGAAGTCGGTCACTGCGGTAACGGTGACATCGGGCTGGAAGACCTTGGAGTAGACGAGGAAGTCGATGTTGATCGGTGCGTTGTCCTTGGTGATGCAGGTCTGCTGCGGCACCTCCAGGAACCGCTCCCGAAGGTCGACCTTGACCGCCTGCTGGACGAACGGGATGAGCAGCACGATGCCGGGGCCGCGCGCGCCCTGCAGGCGCCCGAAGAAGAACACGACCAGCCGCTCGTACTCGCGGACGATGTGGACGGTGGCGGTGATGAGGTACAGCAGCAGCCCGAGACCGATGATCAGGATGATCAGCCCGGTCGGGTTCTCGAAGTCGATCACGCGTTCTCCTCCTGCCCGCGCTCGGCCGCGTCGGCGGGTTCGACGATGAGCTCCAGGCCGTCGACGCCTACGACCCGGATGGGCGTGCCGGCATCGATGACCCCGCTCGGCACGCGAGCGGACCAGGACTCGCCGCCAGCATAGGCGATCCCCGTCGGGGCGATGAGCGTCTGGGCCGTGCCCAGGGCTCCCCTGAGCGCCAGCATGGGGTCGGTCGCCGAGCGGGCGGCGCGCATCTGCAGCGCGGCCCGCACCAGCACGAAGAAGTAGAAGAGGGTCAGCGCCACGGCGGCCAGGATCAGGATCGGCGAGACGCTGACCTGCACCGAATCGGTGGGCTCGACCCGGGTGTACAGCGCGAAGGCGCCCAGCACGAAGCAGACGATGCCGCCGGCGGTGAGCAGGCCGTAGCTGGCCACGTTGAGCTCGAGCACGAACAGGCCGATCCCCAGCAGGATGAGCAGCAGCCCGCCCACGTTGAGCGGCAGGCTGTTGGAGCCGATGAACGCCAGCAGGATCGCGATCGCGCCGGCGATGCCGGAGAAGAAGTTCGGGTGCCATACCTCGGCCAGCAGCCCGTAGAAGCCGACCGTGAACAGGATGAAGACGATGTTCGGGTCGCTCAGCAGGTGCAGGAGCTGCTGACCGAAGTTCATGTGCAGGTCGCGCACCGGCAGCGATCCCAGCTCCGGCAGCGGCTCGCCGTCGAACGTGAACGGCGCACCATCCGCCCGCGTCCCGGTGTCGATCGCGTCGAGCAGCTGAACCGCGTCAGCGGCGATGAGATCGATGACCGGCGGCTCGAGCGCCAGCGCCTCGCTGGCATTGATGCTCGCCGCGTCGCGCACGGCAGACTCTGCCCAGTCGGCGTTGCGGCCATGCGTCTCGGCCAGTGCACGGATCTTGGCCACCGCGTCGTTGGTGGCCTTGGCGGCGATCGTTTCCGGCAGCTCAGCGCCGCCGCTGCCGACGACCGAGGCGGCACCGATGTTGGTCGACGGTGCCATGGCCGCCACGTCCCCGGCCAGGACGATGAACGTGCCGGCCGATCCGGCCCGCGCGCCGTCTGGCGCGACGTAGGTGATGACCGGGATCGGGCTGTTCAGGATTGCGCTCACGATGGTGTCCATCGCGCGCAGCTCCCCGCCGGGCGTGTCGATCTCGAGCATCACCGCGGCCGCATTGCCCTCCGCGGCGGTGGTGATCGCCTCGCCGATGAACGAGGCGTTGACCTGGTCGATGATGCCCGTGAGCCGGACCCGTGCCACGTGGTCGCCGGCTCCGGCGGCGGGAGCCGCGGCGAGCGCGGCGGCGCCGAGCAGGAGGGCGACGGCGGCGACCGCCCTGCGGACGGCTCGTCCGCGACCGACTCGTGGCCCGGGATGCCGCGGCAGCATGACGTCGCGAGTATACCGGGCAACCGCTCAGGCGCCCGGAATGACCCCCCGGCCGATGCCCAGCAGCTGGCTCGCCACCAGCTGCGACCACGTCTCCATGCCGTCGAACGCCACGCGCAGCTCATCGCGGGTCGCGAAGCGACCGGTGAGCTTCTCGGTCTCGAGGACCGACACCGGCCGGCCCTGGGCCTCGACCGTGAACACGACCCCCAGGTGAACGGCGCCGACCGGGTTCGAGTCATCGTTGAGCAACCCCACCAGCGCGAAGCTCGGCTCCCATGGAGCGTCGAGCTCCTCCTGCCACTCGCGCCGCAGCCCGGCCTCCAGCGGATCCTCGCCCTCGTCGACAGGGTTGAGGTGCCCACCCACCCCGATGCTCGCCTTCAGGTGCAGCCTGGCGTCGCCTCCGGCGGCCGTGCGCTCCATGAGGAACGTGGTGTCGCCGTCGCGCACGACGACGTAGGGAATGAGCTGTTTGTGGGCCGGATCCTCTTCGGCGACCGGGCGGTCGAGGTAGCGGCCATGGGCATGGACGGCGCGTCGCAGCCCGGCCAGCGCGTCGCCATCGGCCGCGCGCAGCCCGGAGAAGGCCGTGCCACCCGGAACCGCCGCGCGCGGCAGGACGAGGACGCGTTCGGTCATCGGTCCAGTCTAGGGCGAGGCCGCGTCGGTGCATGGCAGCACCATCCATTCCGGACGGCAAGGTGTGGCGCAAGGTCCTTCTCCCACCATCACCGCACCGGACCGCCCCATCCGGGGTCGTTCGACCCCTCGACGTGCTGTCCCGTCGGGTGGAAGATCCGCCAAACGATGGTCCCGGGCCTGCGTTAGTACTCAGGTACCGGGCCCAGTGCGCGATACGGCAGCGATCGCGCATTGGCCCGCTACATATCCCACCCGCATTCGTCGGGACCGGCAGCACCGCTGCCCCTGGGCTTGCCGGACCCACGAGGTCACGCTATTGCTGCACCGGCGCCGCATCCGCGGCATGACACGGGGGACCGACGGCTCGACGCCGCGCGGTCAGTCGCTGGTCGAGTTCGCGCTCGTCCTGCCGATGCTGCTCGTCCTGCTCCTGGGAATTGCCGACTTCGGCCG